>CAIQIY010000264.1 GCA_903871975.1 uncultured Chloroflexota bacterium
CCATGTTCTCGAATGGGTCCTTGAGCTCGATCTCTTTCGCGACCGTCACACCGTCATGGGTGACCGTCGGTGCGCCGAACTTCTTGTCGATCGCAACGTTGCGCCCCCGTGGTCCGAGGGTCGTCTTCACTGCGTCAGCGACGATGTCGACACCACGCTTGAGCGCGCGGCGCGCTTCCTCGTGGAAATACAGCTGCTTGGCCATGGGTGTGTTGATCCTCCTGATCAGTGCGATTCCAGAACGGTACGAATCGGAATACTCAGCTCTCGATGACGCCCAGGATGTCCTTCTCGGCCATCACCAGATATTCGACGTCGTCGACCTTGTACTCCGTGCCGCTGTACTTCGCGAACAGAACTCGGTCGCCCGCCTTCACGTTCATTGGGATACGCTTGCCGTTGTCGTCTACCCGACCGTCGCCGACTGCGACTACGGTGCCTTCCATCGGCCGCTCTTTGCTGGCCGTGTCGGGCAGGTAGATACCGCCCTTCGTCCGCTCCTCGCGCTCCGCTGGCTTGATCACGACGCGGTCCGCCAGTGGTCGGATACGAAGCTCCGCTGCCATAGTTGCCGTGCCTCCCTCGAGTGCCTTCGTCGGTTGCTGTCTCGTCTATCAGGCGCTAGCACTCTCATTGGTCGAGCGCTAACGACGCCAGTATAGTCGAGGGTGTCAGGTTTGTCAAGGCGATTCTGGCACTCGAGGTATGAGAGTGCAAATACTGCCGACGGGGGGGATAAGCGTCTGGGGTACCTGACGACTGGACTCCGGTGCCTGCGGCACGCGGTGTTGCCGGGAGACCCATCCCCGATGATCGTGCATGCGTACGGTCGGCATACGGCAATCAACGCACAGCAAGGAGGCAACTTCGATGGATGTCATGGAGCGAGATCGGTATATTGCAGCACTCGAGGCAGCCCCCGATCAGCTGGAAGCACTGGTGGCAGGGCTGAGCACCCAGGATCTGACGGTCCCGTATCTGGCAGGAGAGTGGAGCGTGGCGCAGAATGTCCATCATCTGGCCGATTCGCACGCAATCGCATACGTGCGGAGCCTGATGATCGCCACACAGGACCAGCCAGCCTTGCCGGGGTACGATGTCGACACATGGGCGGCGCTGCCCGCCGCGATGGGCGCCGATCTCGCCGGATCGCTGGCACTGTTCCGCGGGGTACAGTCGCGCTGGGCGGCGTTCTTCCGCACCTTGCCGATGGCCGACCTCGACCGCGAAGGGATCGGCGCACGGGGTGCGATCAGCCTTGGGCGCATGTTGCAGATCTACTCGGGGCATGGGTTGGCGCACATCGACCAGATCCAGCGAACGCTGGCGGCAAAGCCAGCGTAGCCACAACGCGCTGGACGCTCCGGACATCGGGGTAGCTGCCGTCGGCTGCTGACGGTGGTTGCCGACCCAATACCGGAGCAGGCCCGCGATCGATGCCGCCGTGACCGTGCATGCCGGTACAACGCATGTCGACAGCTGACATGGCACGCGCCCGGGGTGCCCGAATTGATGGTGCGGTCAATGCGCAGCGATCGCGGCTCCGATGCTGGTTCCGGCGCGACGTGGTGCGGGCCGGGGCCATGCATCACTGGCGTGAGAGGCGCTTGCGGTGCAGGCATGCCGCACATCGGCGATTCAGCACGATGTGGCCTCCGGTTCGTGCGGTCGGGCGTCATCTATCCTGCCACGATATCGCCCCACAGGTATGCTGCCGCCTGTTGCGTCACTGTAATCGAAGCATGATCACACTGCAATGAGATCCCCACCGACGATGCGTGGTTGACCAGCACCGTGGCCCCGGGCACCAATGCATGCGACTGGAAATGACGCAGTACCTCAGTGTCTTCCTCGGCTTCCTCGGTGATGCGCCTGATGACGAATGCGCAACCGACGGGAGCGTCGCTCAGACGCAGCACGCCAGGGTAGGTTGCCGAGCGACCGGGAATAGGATTCCCGTGGGGGCAGGTGGTTGCCGTGGCGACCAGCGCCGCGATGCGCTCCTCAAGCACCGGGGAGAGCGCGTGCTCGAGCCGTACTGCCTCCTCGTGGATGCGCTCCCATGGCAGGCCCATGATGTCGACCAGAAAGCGTTCCAGAATGCGATGGCGTCGCACCATCGTCTCGGCGAGGGTGTACCCCTCGCTCGTCAGCCGGATCTCGCCACGCGGGTCGCGATCGATCAGGTCGAGTGCGATCAGGCGGGCAACGATGTTCGTCACCGTCGGTGCGCTCACGTGCATCCACTCGGCGAGGCGCGCAGCGATCACGGGTTCCTGACGTGCCGACAGGTAGTAGATCACCTCGAGGTATTCACGCATCTTTTCGGTTGGACCGGCATCGCCCGGCTTGCGTCGCGCGCGTGGATGCTGCAAGTTCATCGATGTGCCTTTCCCCTGACCGATCGATTGGCAGGACGCTTCCTACCGGGGGCGCCGACGGCAGCGAGGCTACACGAACCTTCACGCCAGGGTGATCGCGCGAGCCTTCGGTACACCGATCCATCGAGCTGGTGTGCACTCCGGCGTGCGCTGGCATGCGCACCGACGACTGACGCCCGCGATTCAGCGGAGCCGGCGGCCATCGCGGCGCGCGTCGCGGAACTCGTCGGGCGAGAGTGCTCGCTCACCCAGGTAATACAGCGTATCGGCCTCAATGTCGTATCGATATCGTTGGCATACCCAGGATCCGGCACTGCCCTGGCGCACCACGTCGATGCGCCACGCCATTCCCGATGCATCGATCGCTTCGCCGAGGCTCCAGATATGCTCGCCGCTACGCCACAGGCTGGCGAGGCGACGGTGCGCTGCGGCGAGTGCCTCGTCGCGCGGTGATACCGGCGGGCGGGTTGCTGGGCTCATGCGCTTCTCCATGCGAATGTTACTGCACCGCCATTATAGTACATCGCGGAATACATGCAGCGACGGGCGCGGCGTAGCAGCGATCACTGGCCCGGGACGGCGACAGGACACCACAAGCGCCATGGCACCGCCCGATGCACCAACTCAGCAGCGTGCCCGCATCGATGCCCTTGCCGCAGGAGCCGGCGGCACGTCACGCTGCCGTGCGCGTGACCGCCTCTGGTGTGATGCAGGTCAGCGGTGCCTCTGGAGTCGCTGCCCTCACGCACATCGGGGTCATGGCGAGACCGCCGCTCGCCGCCGCATCAATCCATAGCCGCACATGATGACTCCGATGCATACGATGCCGCCGCCGAGCATCGTGCTCGGCGATGCATCGGTCGCCGATGTGACAGTCGCCGTCGTGGTCGGCGTGACAGTCGCCGTCGTGGTCGGCGTGACAGTCGCCGTCGTGGTCGGCGTGACAGTCGCCGTCGTGCTCGGCGTGACAGTCGCCGTCGTGCTCGGCGTGACAGTCGCCGTCGTGCTCGGCAACGCATACACCACCGCGCCATCAAAGTGGCCCGGCAGCCAGCGAGGTCGGCGGGGTGTGGGCGCAACTGTTGCGCTCGCATGCCCCGCAGTAGTGTGTAGGCTGCCTGGTGTGGCAGCAGCACCCGGCGTTGCCGTCGATGATGCTGGATTGTGATGATCCGGCTGGCAGGCAGACGATTCCTCGTCGACGCCGAAGCATGCGCTGGTACCTGCCGGAATATTGCCGTACTCCGCCAGGTCGACGATCGTGCCCGCGGGATCGATGAGCATGACTCGGTCACCATCATTGTTGAGCAGCGCCCGTGGTAACTCGATCATCGCGATCTCGAAGGGTTCGATCACCATGGAACCGGTGATGGTGTGTGCCAACCCTCCACCCGTTCCATCATCGATCTGCCAGTCGGCGAGTTGAACGCGCTGGTCGCCCGCCTGGACCTTGATCCACTCGCGCTGCCCCGGTTCTGGTGCGGGAAAGATCTCGCGAATCCAGACAGTTCGGGTTGCGGGCAATGGAATCACATCAGGATAGGCTGTGGCGCTGGGCGTACGGGTGGGACTCGGCGTGCGCGTGGCGCTGGGCGTACGGGTGGGACTCGGAGTGCGCGTGGCGCTGGGCGAACGGGTGGGGGTCGGGGTGCGGGAG
>CAIQIY010000265.1 GCA_903871975.1 uncultured Chloroflexota bacterium
CGGGCAGTGCCGACAGCGCAGTGTCGGTCAGGTTCATCACCTGCGGCAGCGTCTTGCGCGACTCGTCGATGAAGAACAGGCCAGTGAGGAACTCGTGGCGTTCGCGCGCGGCGGCGAGTTGCTCGAGCGCATGCCACTTGTTCGTCGGATCGTAATCACGCTCAAGCTTCTTCAGCTTGATCATCGGCCCGTCGTGCAGCCGCACAAACTGCTCGTCACCTTCGTCGTACTCGACCTGCACCTCGTCGAAGGACGGGATGAACAGCAGCTCCTGCAGCCGCTCCTCGTGCTCCTTGCCGTAGGTGTAGCTCTTGGTCGACTCATCGTGGTTGTTGAAGGTGACGCACGGGCTGATGATGTCGATGACGGCGGTCCCCTCGAAGTTCATCGCCGCCTTGAGCAGTTCGCGGACCTGACGCGCGTCGCCGGCGAACGTCCGCGCCACGAAGCCACAATCGGCGACCAGCGCCTCGATGCAGATATCGATCGGCGGCAGCACGTTGGTGCCAGCATACTTCAGGTGCTGGCCGACATCGGCGGTCGCCGAGTGCTGCCCCTTGGTGAGCCCGTAGACACCATTGTTCTCGACGATGTAGACCATCGGTACGTTGCGGCGTACCATGTGCTTGAACTGGCCGAGACCGATGCTGCCGGTGTCGCCATCGCCGCTCACGCCGATCGCCAACATGTGCCGATTGGCCAGCACTGCACCGGTGGTGACCGAGGGCATGCGGCCGTGCAGCGTGTTGAACCCATGGGATCGCCCCAGGAAGTACGCCGGCGTCTTGCTCGAACAGCCGATGCCCGACATCTTGATCACCTGGTGTGGCGCGAGCGAAAGCTCGTAGGCCGCCGCGATGATCTGGCTCGTCACCGAATTATGTCCACACCCTTGACACAACGTCGTGTCGCCAGCACGATACTCCTGCTGTGTCAGGCCCACCCGATTGGTCGCCGACTTGCCGCCGGCTTTGGTATCGGTTGTCATATCACCCTCATCTCAGCGAAGTCGTCATTCACGCGATCGTTCAGGCACGCTCCTGCGCCAGCACGCCATCGGCGACGAAGCGTGCGGTGAGCGGCATACCATCGCAGATGCGCACCGAGCGCACATCGCCGGCATGCTCGGGGAGGTGCAGCTGGATCAGCTGATGGAGCTGCCCGTCCTGGTTCATCTCGACGACATACACGTGCGAATGCTCGGCCAGAAACGTGCGCACTGCCTCGCCGAGCGGCAAGGCCCGCACGCGCATATAGCTTGTCGCGACACCCTGCGCGGCGAGCACATCGCGCGCCTCGCGGATGGCGCCGTCGGTCGAGCCAAAGCCCACCAAGCCGATGGTAGCGCCTTCGACCAGCTCGATGATCGGTTGAGGCACCAGGCTGCGCGCCGTATGGTGCTTGCGCGTCAGGCGATCGAGATTCTGCTGCCAGTCGCTCGAACGCTCGCTATAGACGGCATATTCGTTGTGGCCAGTGCCACGCGACAGGTATGCCGAGCGCGGATGGGGATTGCCAGGCAACGTCCGATAGGTGATTCCGTCGCCATCGACGTCGCGATAGCGCCCCCAACCCTTGATCTGATCGAGTTGCTCGGCCGTGAGCACCTTGCCACGATCCAGCGGGGCTTCGGGGTATGCAAACGGCTCGGTCATCCAGTTGTTCATGCCCAGATCAAGATCGCTCAGCACCAACACCGGTGTCTGCAGTCGCTCGGCCAGATCGAAGGCGATGCGGCCAAACTCAAAGCACTCGGCCATCGTGCCGGGCAGCAGACAGACGTGATGGGTATCGCCGTGGCCCATGAAGTAGGCGTTGGTCAGATCACCCTGCGAGACGCGCGTCGGCAGACCGGTGCTCGGCCCCATGCGCATCACGTCCCAGATCACCGCCGGTACCTCGGCGAAGTACGCCAGGCCGACGAATTCGTTCATCAGCGACAACCCAGGGCCCGACGTCGAGGTCATGGCGCGCGCACCGGCCCACCCGGCGCCGACGATGATCCCCGCGGCGGCCAGCTCGTCTTCGGCCTGCACGATGGCGTAGGTCGTGGTGCCGGTCTCGGCATCGGCGCGCAGCACCGGAGCGTATTCGGTCAGCGCATCGGCTAGGCTGGTGGCCGGCGTGATCGGATACCAGGCGACC
>CAIQIY010000266.1 GCA_903871975.1 uncultured Chloroflexota bacterium
CGCAGCGATTGGGGCATGGCGTGGTTGACGACCAGCCGCACGACGTTGCCGAAGCGGCGCTGTCGGACACCGGCCTCGATGGTACGCAGCAGATCGGCGGCTTCTTCTTCCTGAATCTCGACGTCGGCGTTGCGCGTGATGCGAAAGACGTGCGATTGCAGCACTTCCTCGCCCGGAAACAGCGCCTCGAGATTGTGGGCGATGATCTGCTCGAGCCATACCACGCTGTGGCGGCGCTCGACGGGGATGTGCTCGGCGTCGGCGGTCGCAGCCGTCGGAACGGTGACCAGCCGCGGGAGCACTCCGGGCACCTTGATGCGCGCGAAGACCTCGCCTTGCTCGGGATCACGGATGACGACGGCGAGGTTGAGGCTGAGGTTCGAGATGTGCGGAAACGGATGTGCCGGATCGAATGCCAGCGGCGTCAGGACCGGAAACACCTCGCGCGTGAAATAGTCGCGGCAGGCCTGGCGTTGTTGCTGATCCAGTTCATCGTAATCGAGCACGAAGATACCCTCGCGCCGCAGCCGGGGCTGGATGTCGTCGCTCCAGCAGGCGCGCTGTTGCGCGATCAGCGGCGCGACGCCGTGCCGGATGGCGCTGAGTTGCTCGCCGGGGAGCAGCCCGTCCGCCGTGCGGCTGGTGACGCCGGCGGCGATCTGCTGGCGGATGCCGGCTACGCGGATCATGAAGAACTCGTCGAGGTTGGAACTGAAGATGGCGAGAAACTTCACCCGCTCGAGCAGCGGGTGCCGCTGGTCCATCGCTTCCTCGAGCACGCGCCGGTTGAATTCGAGCCAGCTGAGCTCGCGATTGAAGTATTGGCCCGACAGACCGTCGCCCGAGGTGTCGTGCGCCGTCGGCAGGTCGTCGTTGGACATGGCTGGGCACCCCCATGTTCGCACCGCGCGCCTGCACCAGTATAGCACAGCGAGGTCGGCGGAACGATGGTGGCGGGTGCGCCACAGGGCCCCGGGCACACGGCCAACAGCATGCCACACGACGGCAACTTCAGGTAGAATATGACCAGGCATTTGCTGGAGGTCGTCATGTCAAACTTCACTCGTTTCGCCTGGGGCGCCCTCGGCTACACGCTGCTGGTCATTCTGTGGGGCGCGCTGGTCCGTGCGACCGGCTCAGGCGCAGGCTGTGGCAGCCACTGGCCGCTGTGCAACGGCGAGGTCATCCCGCGGGCACCCGAGATCGAGACGCTCATCGAGTTCGCCCATCGGATCACCAGCGGCATCGCGCTGCTTCTGGTGCTGGTGATGGCCATCTGGGCGCGACGCGCATTCGGTGCCGGCCACATCGTCCGGCGCGGCGCGGTGGCCTCGCTGGCGTTCATGATCATCGAAGCATTGTTGGGCGCCGCCCTGGTGTTGTTCGAGCTGGTCGCACACAATGCCTCGCTGACGCGCGCCGTCTCGATGGCATTGCACCTGGCCAACACGTTCCTGCTCATCGGCGCCATGGCGCTGACCGCATGGTGGTCGGGCGGGGCGCCCGCGCCGCGGCCGGGTGCCGATAGGCGGCGCATCTGGCAACTCGTGATCGCCGCCGTCGCACTGCTGTTTGTCGGCATGAGCGGGGCCATCACCGCGCTCGGCGACACGCTGTTCCCCGTCGAGGAGCTGCGCCAGGGCCTGCACCAGAACCTCTCGCCATTTGCGCAGACCCTGATTCAGCTGCGGGTGTTGCACCCGCTGATCGCGGTGCTGGCGGGCTGTTACACAGTCGTGCTGGCGTGGTCGATCCACGGCGCGGCGCCGACGGGCGACACGCGCCGGCTGGCGCTCGGGCTGAGCGTCCTGTACATCGTGCAGCTGGTCGTGGGCAGCGCCAACGTATGGCTCGCGGCGCCAGTCTGGATGCAACTGGTGCACCTGCTGCTGGCCGACGCGGTGTGGATCCTGTTGGTGCTGCTGGGTGCAGCCGTGCTGGCCCAACCAGCGGCACGCACCAGCACGGCGGCTGCCGCAGGCGTGGCCGTGCCGCTGAGCGCCGATTGACGCACAGGAGGAGCGATGAGTCGCTGCGTGCATTGCGAGACACCACTGCCCGGCGGTGCGCGGTTCTGCATTGAGTGCGGCCGGGCGAGCGCCGTGGCACCCACACCGGTCGCCGCGCCGGTCGCCGCGCCGGCCACCATCCGCATCGCCGCGCCGTGCCGGCAGTGTGGTGTGATGCTCGATGAGCGCAGCGCGCGCGACCATGTGTGCGAAGTTGCGCCAACGCCCGTGGCAGCACCACCGTTCATCATCGCCGGTGATCGTCTGATGGTCGCCGGGCTGCTGCTGGGGCTGGCAGTGTTGGCCTACACCAGGTTCTGGTGGCCGGGCGTCATGTTCGTCGTCGGCGCATTCGTCGTCGCGCGTACCGCAGCCATGGGGCGCTGGCGCGCCACTGCGACGGTCGGCATCTGGACGATCGGCATCGGCGTGGTGGCGCTCACCAAGTTCTGGGTGCCGGGTGTGCTGGTGCTGGCCGCGGCGACGCTGCTGGTCAATGCGGTGCGGCGGCGCTGACGCGGCGCGTCGCCCATCGCCGGCCGCACCCGCGCATCACGACTCTTCGCGCAGAATATAGCCGACGCCGCGCAGCGTATGGATCAGGCGCGGTTCGCCGCCTGCCTCAAGCTTCTGCCGCAGATAGCGGACATACACCTCGATGATGTTGCTCTCGCCACCGAAGTCGTAGCCCCAGACACGATCAAAGATCACGTCGCGGGTCAGGACATGGTTGGGATGGCGGAGGAAGAGCTCGAGCAGATCATATTCCTTGGCTGTCAGGTCGAGCCGTCGTTCACCGATGGACACCTCGTGGGCGCCGGTATCGATGCTCAGCGGACCGAAGCGCAGGACAGCGGCTGGTTCGGCCCGCTGACGGCGCAGCTGGACCCGAATGCGCGCGAGCAGCTCTTCGAAGGCGAACGGCTTGATCAGGTAATCATCGGCGCCGGCGTCGAGCCCGGCGACCCGGTCTGGCACGGCGTCGCGTGCGGTGAGCATGATGATCGGCACCGCGGACGCACTGCGCAGCCGTCGTGCCACCTCGAGGCCGTCGATGCCCGGCAACATCACGTCGAGCACGACCAGATCGGGGGGGCGCTCGCGTGCGGCCGCGATGGCGGCATGGCCATCGGCTGCCACCTGGACGCTGAATCCCTCGAATGCCAGGCCGCGCCGCAGGTAGCCGGCGATCTCCGGTTCATCTTCCACGATCAGGATGTGTGCAGGGGTCGCAGGGGTGCTCATCGGGGCCTCGTCGCTGGATCACGGAACGGGATCATGCCCGCCGCGCGCCCACGGGTGGCAGCGCGCGATGCGGCGAATGCCCAGCCAGATGCCACGTGCCGCGCCGTGGCGCTCGATCGCCTGGGCCGTGTAGTGTGAACACGTCGGCGTATAGATGCAGCTCGGCGGCAGCAGCGGCGAGATGAAGCGCTGGTAGAAGCGGATCGGCAGCAGTACCAGACGGCGCAGCATGGCGTACTCCTCGTGTCCTGGTGCTCACTGGCGCAGCAGTTCCCAGACGAGATGGCGCAGCTGTGGCACCACCAGC
>CAIQIY010000267.1 GCA_903871975.1 uncultured Chloroflexota bacterium
CCAGCATCAGGCCGCGCTTGCGCCAGGTGTCGAGTTGATGGCCCCACGATCGGCCGACGGCATCATGGTGCGGCCGGGCACCCTGCCACTCGCCTTCGATCTGGATCATCAGATCCAGCGCCGACCACAACCCCCGATAGCAACCCTCGACGGCTCGCCAGGTCTCGCGGTGGTTGCGCTGATCGCGCAGCGCGGCATCGATCCAGCTGCCGGCTGCCGGCTCGACCTTGCGTCCGGCGACGATCGATTCGACGAGCGTGATGGTCACGTGTGCTCGCTCACGGATTTGCGTCAGCGTCTCAATTGGCGACTCATCAGCCGAGGCCACTCGCCCCGCGGCATCGCCGGTCGTCCGGCCAGCGCCATCAGTTGGTTCTTCGATGCTGTCATCAGATACCGGCAGTCCGATCACCTGCTCGAGGACACTGCGCTCGAATGGCATCCGGCGCTGCCGCATGATCCGTGCGGCATGGCGTGCGACGGCACCGACCATCCCCTCGGCGCTGCCGCCCGGCTGACCATCACCGGCACGTGTGATCAAGTCGAGCGCCTGCCGAACCAGGCCAGGCTCGTGCTGCCCCGCGAGCGCGCGTGCCGCGGCGTCGTGGAGGTCGGTGGTGACGACGCGCTGCTCGACGGGCTGGGCAGCGAGCCATCCGGCGACGCTGCGCACGACGTCGCCACCGATGGGGGGGAACCCGCCCGCCTGCAACACCGCCCGATAGCCGACGTCGCTGTGGGCGCCACGCCGCTCGACGTCGGCGTGAATCACCCAGCCGCGATCCTGTGCCGCCTTGCGCAGGATCAGCACCGGTAGCTCGCCGACCGCAGGGCTGGCGACGCCGACCTCGCGCCCGGCGCAGATGGCCCGCAGGAACTCGATGAACTTGCTGTATCCGAGGAGTTGTGGCTTGAAACCCGGGATCGCCTCGCTGATCAGCTTCTGGACCACTGGCAGCTGCATGCCCGCCGTGTGGATGTCGATGCTCCCCACCTCGGAACGCTCGATCCCGCCGATGACTTCGGCTGCGCGCTGGAACAGTGGGGCGTCGTCGTTGCCGGCACCGACAGCTGCGGTCGCCGCTCGCACCGGCGTCTCGCCGCCGTCGCCCGGCCCACTGCTCACGCTGGCCGTTGGCTCGCTGGCGTCGGCGACGGGTGCCGTCGCACGGGGGGCGACCATGACCCGATTGCCCTCGTTCCAACTGATCGATGGCCGTACCGGCAAGAGTGGTACGGTCACGGGCAATACGGGATCCGGCAGAACGATGAAATGATCGCAGACTGCCCGAAATACTCGGCTGGAACTACTGGCATAGCCACATCCGATGACTGTTCGACCGATCTGATGCAACTTGTTGGCAAGTGCAGCAAAACCACCATCCCCTGAGACGATAATGTAATTCTCGATTGATGGTCGAATATACGCCAGATCAATCGCATCAATGACCAACTGAATATCAGCGGCGTTTTTACGGGAATCGAATGCAAAACCAAAGACCTGAATTGGTTCAATGCCGAGTTCATTGATCGAGTGTCGCATCATTCCAAGAACCGGATTGCTCCAGTTAGCGTAGGCTCGCTGAACAGCAATGCGCTTCTTGCCGGATGCAACAGTAATGCGATCATAAATATCTTTGAGTGATATTTCTCGCACAACACGTTCATTTGATTCTCTTCCTTGGATTAGATTTTCAATATCATACAAAATAGCAGTATCAAACGACTGACTCATACAATTGCTTCCTCACACGTTCAACCAATGAGTAATTCACTGGCGCATCAATGGCGTCATACAACAACATATGACGCAACCATTGGCATCGCACACACCAGAGTCTGGCTACCCGCATCATACCACAAGCACCACCACATGCCACGCAGCATGCACCAGCCTTCTCGGCGCATGCGCACCGCCGACGAAGGGCACCATGCTGCACACCGCCGCGCGACCGCAGACGGGCGTTGCTCGCGGCGCATGGACGAGACGTGCTGAGGCAGCGCGGCAGGCCACGGCATGGTAAGATGCGCGGCAGGCAGAAGCTTCACGAACTGGGAGAGCGGCGAACATGGCTACCCTGATGTCGCGCGACAGTACCCCGGATCTCATCCTCTACCACGGCGCCATCACCACGCTGGCCGCGGCGATGCCACATGCTGCAGCGATCGCGATGCGCGATGGGCGCATCATCGCCATCGGCGACGACGATGCCGTGCGGGCGCTGGCCGGGCCACGCACCGAACAGATCGACCTCGGTGGTCGCACCGTGATACCCGGATTCAACGACGCACACAATCACATGCTGCAGGTCGGCATCAAGTTCACGCGGCTCGAGCTCGAGCACTGCCAATCCATCGCCGAGATGGTCGCGATGGTCCGTGAACGGGCAGCAGCCACGCCTGCCGGCGAATGGATCATCGGCGAGGGCTGGAACGAATCGCTGTTCGCCGAAGGGCGCCTCCCGACGCGCCACGACCTGGATGCGGCAACGCATGCACATCCGGTGATGCTGCAGCGCTTCTTCAACATGGATGTCGTCAACAGCCATGCACTCGCGCTCGGTGGCGTCGATGCCACGACGCCCGATCCGGCTGGTGGCAAGATCGAGCACCTCGCCGATGGCAGCCCATCGGGAATCTTGCGGGCCGCGGCCAAGCTCTTCTGCCGGCGCCTGATCCCACAACCGACCGAAGAAGCATGCGTTGCAGCGATCGAGGCGGCTGGCCGTGCTTATCATCGCGTCGGCATCACCAGCGTCCTCGAGCCAGGGCTGTACCCCTACGAATTGCGTGCCTACGCCCGCGCACATCGCGCCGGCCGTCTGCCGCTGCGGGTCAATCTGATGCCCTCGTGGCACGGCTTTCGCGAGGAAGAACACGCTGCCGAGCTCGATGATCGGGCCGCCAATCTCGGGGTGTTCAGCGGCATCGGCGATGCGTGGCTCAGCATCGGTGGCCTGAAGATGGCGGTCGATGGCGGTACCACCAGCCACACCGCCTGGATGTTTCGGCCATTTCTCGGCGAGGATCATGTCGCCAACTTCAATCGACTCGATCCCATCGATCTGCGCCGGTTCTTCACGCGTGGCCACGAACTCGGCTGGGACATCGGCATTCATGCGATCGGCGACCGGGCGCACCACGAATCAGCGTTGGCATTCGCCGATGTGATCGATGCCTCGTCGCGCAAGGAGCATCGTCACAACCTGATCCACGCATATTTCGCCACCGAGGAGAGCTTGCAGGTGATGGCCCGGCTGCAGATCGCCGCCGTGATCCAGCCGACATTCATCTACTTCGAGGGCGACGACCTGTTCCGCGATGTCGGTGCCGAGCTGGCGCATCAGTACAAACCGATGCGGACCTACCTCGACCGCGGCATTCCGGTCGTCGCGACGAGCGACATCCCGTCGACGGTACACTACAATCCGTTCATCGGGCTGTACAGCCTGGTGACGCGGCGGACATTCCGTGGCACCGCGATCGCGCCGCACGAGGCGGTGTCGCGCGAGGAAGCGCTGCGTGCCTATACGCTGGCTGGCGCGTGGCTGACGCGCGAGGAACACATCAAGGGTCCGCTCGCGCCAGGCTTCCTCGCCGACATGGTGGTGCTCGATCGTGATTACTTCACGTGCCCCGAGGAGGCGATCAAAGAGATCGGCGTCGAGATGACGATCATCGATGGGGCAGTGGTGTATCGCCGCTGATCATGCCACGGGTGCGGGTCTGCAACGGGCCCGCACGCCAATGGCGTTGGTACGGGAGACGGGAATCGAACCCGTGACTTGAGCTTGGAAGGCTCTCACGTTACCACTACGCCACTCCCGCG
>CAIQIY010000268.1 GCA_903871975.1 uncultured Chloroflexota bacterium
CGTACCAGTCATCGTGAAGGAAGTCGGCAACGGCATCAGCGACGCCACCGCACGTCGATTGATCGACGCCGGAGTGTGGGGCATCGACGTCGCCGGTGCGGGTGGCACCAGCTGGAGCGAAGTCGAGCGCTTTCGCCACGCCAGCGCCAGCGGCCAGCGCATCGCCGCAGCCTTCGCCGGCTGGGGCATTCCGACGACAGAGTCGATCGTCGCCGTGCGTGCCGCGTTCCCCGCGATACCCCTGATCGGCAGTGGCGGCGTGCGCAGCGGCGTCGATGTCGCCAAGGCGCTGGCGCTCGGTGCCGATCTGGCCGCGACCGCCAAGCCGGCGTTGGCACCGGCGACTGCCGAACACGGCACGTCGGCGGTGATCGAGGAGTTATCGGCCTGGATCGCCGAGTTGCGCATCGCCATGTTCTGCAGCGGCTGTGGCGATCTGGCCGCGCTGCGGCGCGTGGGCCTGGCCCGCGGGTGAGCGATGCAGATCACAGCGCTCACGTTGCGCGATTTCCGCAATCACGCGGCACTCGACCTGACCCTGACCGATGGCATGACGCTGTTCTATGGCGCCAACGCAGCAGGCAAGACATCGATCCTCGAGGCGGTGTTTGTGCTGGCGACGACCCGCTCGCCGCGTGCCGGCAATGACCGCGAGTTGATCCGGTTCGACGCGGTGGGGGACATCGGCGTGCCGCCCTTCACCCGGCTCGTCGGCAGCATCGCGCGGCGTACGACGGCCGTGCAGCTCGAGCTGGTCGTCCAGCGGCGCGATGCCGACGACGGCGGCGCAGCCGTGAGCAAGACCGCCCGCGTCGACCGGCGGCCGGTGCGGCTGTTCGACATGGTCGGCCAGCTGCGCGTGGTACTGTTCAGCCCGGGGGATATCGAGCTGGTGACCGGGCCGCCCGCCGCGCGCCGTCGCTACCTCGATGTGACGCTGTCGCAGATCGATGGCCGGTACATGCGCATGCTCGCGCAATACAATCGCGTGCTGCAGCAACGCAACAGCCTGCTGCGTGGCTGGCGCGATGGCCGGCGGCCAGCCCATCGCACCACCGACGAATTGCAGTATTGGGACGATCAGCTCACCAGCGCGGGGGCATACGTCATCGAGCAGCGTCGCGCAGCGATCACGGCGCTCGAACTGCTGGCAGCACCGATCGCGCAGCAGATCGGCACCGACGCGACAGCGTTCCGGTTGCACTATCTGGCGCATGTGGCGCAGGATGCCGGGCTCACCGCAGTCGCCACCATCGCGCCGGCATTCCGCCAGGCACTCGAACACGCCCGTGATGACGATCTCGCCCGCGGGCAGACGACGGTCGGGCCGCACCGCGATGATCTCGCGATCGCCATCGAGGGCCACGCGCTCGGCGCCTTCGGCTCACGCGGGCAGCAGCGCAGCGCCACACTCGCGCTCAGGCTCGCCGAAGCCGCGTTGATGGACGCGCGAACCGGCGAGCGGCCGGTCGTCCTGCTCGACGATCTGCTGTCGGAACTCGACCTGGGCCGCCGCGAGCGACTGCTCCAGCTCCTCGGCGATGCTGCGCAGCAGACCCTGATCACGGCGACCGGGCTCGAGGGGTTCGATACGGCATTTCTGCGTCGCGCACGGCTGGCGCGTGTCGATGCCGGGCGTGTGTACGCACTCTGATGCATCGGCACGGCCCCCCGCGCCAGCCCATCACGAGCGTGTCGCGGCCCGCGATTCGAAGCATGCTGCCAGCGCCGCGGCGCGCTCCTGGCGCGTCATCGCGATCACCTCGTCGCCCGCCAGGATGACCGTATCGCCGGCCGGAATGACGATGCCGCCATCAGCGCGGATCACCGCGACCAGCACCGAGTCGCCGGGGAGCTGAAGCCGGTGGATCGGCACCCCGACAGCACGCGACTCCGCTGCGACCGTCAACTCGACGAGGGTCAGGCGCCCTTCACGCAACCGCAGCAGCTGCACCACGGCACCGAGGTTGATGTCGGCCTCGAGGCTGCGGGCGATGATCTGCGCGTCGTCGACCGCAATATCGACTCCCATGCGCCTGGTGAACAGCCAGCTGTTTTTGGGGTTGTTCACCCGCGCAGCAACCCGAGCGATGCGAAACTCCCGCTTGCACAACAACGACACCACCAGGTTGTCTTCGTCGTCACCCGTCACCGCCGCGACCGCATCGATGCCATCGGCGCCGGCCTCGCGCAGCA
>CAIQIY010000269.1 GCA_903871975.1 uncultured Chloroflexota bacterium
GTCGAGATCGAAGCGGGCCTGGGCCGCTCGGGCGTGAGTGCCGAGCGCGCCGCTGCGCTGTGCGACGAGATCGGTCGCCTGCCTGGTCTGGAGCTCGAGGGCATCTTCGCGTATCGCAGCACGTTCTTCCCCGGTGCAGCGCAACTGAGCGCTGCACAGGCCGCTGCCGACGAGGGCCGCATGCTGGTGACGATCGCCGGGGCGCTGCGTGCCGCCGGCCATCCGATCACCAGCGTCAGCGCCGGCTCGACGCCAACTGCGCTGGGAGCGGCCGCCGTGCCCGGCGTGACCGAAGTGCGCCCGGGTACGTATGTCTTCGGCGATGCCATGATGGCGACGCTCGGTGCGCTGCGCCACGATGAGATCGCGCTGTCGATCCTGTGTACCGTCGTCAGCCGGCCGGCGGCCGATCGCGCCACGATCGACGGCGGCTCGAAGACGTTCGGTGGCGATATTCCGCCTGCCATGGTGGGGCTGCCCGGGTATGCCTGCGCGATGCAGGGCGATGCATGGCTCGAGCGGATGTCCGAAGAACACGGCGTCGTGCGGCTCGGCCCCGGCACCGACCCGGCACCGGGCACGCGGCTGGCATTCGCGCCAATCCATGTCTGTACCACCGTCAATCTGTCGGATGTACTCATCGGCGTGCGCGGCGGTGTCGTCGCGCAGTGCTTCCCGGTCGCGGCGCGCGGCAAGCGCGAGTGAAGGAGCTGGCAATGGATCCGGTCGGCATCGGCATCATCGGTTCGGGGTACATGGCACGCACGTACGCCCAGGTTCTGGCACAGCACGCCCGCGGCGCGACGCTGCGCGCCATCGCCGTCGGCCGGCGTGCCGCGGCGCTCGCCGATGCGTACCACGTCGCCCACGCCGATTCGCTCGAAGCGTTGCTGGCACGCGACGACGTGGCCGCGGTGATTCTGGCGACGCCGGAGCAGTTCCGGCTGCCGCAGGTGCGCGCCGCCGCCGCTGCCGGCAAGCATATCCTGAGCGAAAAGCCGCTGGCACCGACGGTGGCGGCGGCACAGGCGATGCGTGATGCCGCTGCCGAGGCCGGCGTCAACCTGATGGTGTGCCATACGGCACGCTACCGCGGGACGTTTGCGCGCGCCCATGCGCTGGTGGCCGACGGCACGGTGGGTCGCGTGCGCCAGATCCGCAGCTACGCCATGGGAACGCTGGCCGACTTTCGTGCGTTCGTCGACGAGAAACCATGGATCGCTGATCCTGCCGGTGGTGGCTTCTTCTTCGACCAGGCCGTGCACAACTTCGATTTCATGCGCCATCTGACGGGGAGCGAGGCCCGCCAGGTGTTCGCCTTCGTCACGACACAGTCCGATGCGCCTTGGCCAGGCATGTCGGTGATGGCCCAGGTCGGCTTCGCCAATGGTGCGATCGCCCAGCTGAATCTGTGCTTCGAATTGCCCGATTGCATGTTTCCCGAGCACATCTTCCGCTTCGAGGTAGTGGCGGAGCACGGGTTGTTGGATTTCGACATGTACTCCAGCGTGCGTCTCGGCCAACGCGGCAGCTGGACGACGGTATGGACCCAGCCGAGCTTCGATTTCGTCAACGATCCGAATTCGCCGATTCGCCTTGAGGCGCATGCGGCGATGCTGCAAGAGTTCATCGACAGCGTGCGTGAACGCCGCCGACCGGCGATCACGGCCGATGATGGCATCGCCGCGGTGGCGTTGTGCGAGGCGTGCCTGCGCTCGGCCCGCACGGGTGCGGTCGTCCACCTCGAGTGAGCGGGGCATGCGATGAAGATCCGACAGGTCACGACCATCCTGGCGCGCTATCCGCTGACGCAGCCGACCGGTCCGTCGATCTGGCTCTACACCCATCGCGAGGTACTGCTCGTCAGGCTCGAGACCGATGACGGGCTGGTGGGGTGGGGCGAGACGTGCGTCATGCCGGGTGTTCGCGCAGTGATCGATGAGGTGTGTGCACCGCTGGTGCTGGGGCAGGATCCGCGTCAGCACCGGCGGTTGTGGCAGGCGATGTGGCAGGCGACGCTCAACGGGTTTGCGGTGGGGGCGATGGACATCGCGCTCCACGACCTGTGGGGGCAGGCGTGCGGTCTGTCGATCGCCGAGCTGTACGGCGGCCGGCTGCGCGATCATGTCCCGGTCTATGTCTCGGCGCTCAGCTACGTCGCTGGGCGCGATCCGGCCGATATCTGGCTCGATGAGGCGCAGCGTCTCGTCGAGCAGGGCATCCCCGCGATCAAGATGCGCATCGGGCGCTATCCGTGGCGCCACGAGCTGCCGCTGATCGCCCGCGTGCGCGATGCGCTGCCCGATGCGGTGCGGCTGATGGCCGACGGCAATGCGGCCTACACCCTGCCGACCGCGACCCGCGTCGGACGGGCGCTCGAGCAGATTGGCCTCGACTGGTTTGAGGAACCGATGCCACAGCTGAGCCCGTCACAGGCCGACTATGCCGGCTACGAACGGCTGGCGGCACACCTCGATATCCCGATCGCATGCGGCGAGATTCTGCAGTCGCGTGGCGCCTTCCAGCAGCTGCTGGCGCAGGGCAAGGCCGATATCGTGCAGCCCGATGTCGCGATCTGCGGTGGCATCGCCGAGACGTTGTTCGTCGCCGATCTGGCGCGGCTGTCGGCAGTGCCGTGCATTCCCCATTGCTGGGGCGGGGCGGTCACGATCGCTGCGACGCTCCAGCTGCTGGCGCTGCTGCCGGCACCGACGGCCGGGCCGAACGCCGAGGTGGCCCCGCTCGAGCTCGATGTGACCGAGAACCCGCTGCGGACGGCGCTGCTGGCCGAGCCGTTGACCATCGTGGCGGGCCAACTCGCGGTGCCATCTGGTCCGGGCCTCGGCATCGTGGTCGATGATGCGGCACTGGCGCAGTATCGCGTCGGGTGAGGCTGACGCAGCAGAAAGAGTTGCCACGATGCTGACGATTCACTGGCCTGATCCGCCCCCCAGCCTGGAACCGTTCGCCGAGGAACGCGCCGCCGCGGCCGGCGCCGAACTGGTGTTCGGTGACGCCGCCGCTCCACGCATTCGCGATGCCGAGATCATCGTCACCAGCAGCATCGCGATGCCCGCCAGCGTCATCGCCGGCCTGACACGCTGCCGCATGATCGCACGCTACGGCATCGGCGTCGATACCATCGATGTCGCCGCCGCAACGGCCCACGGCATCGTCGTGTGCAATGCACCAACCTATTGCGTCGCCGAAGTGGCTGATCACGCGGCTGCCATGCTGCTGAGCCTGGCGCGTCGGCTGCCGTGGTTCGATGGTACGCTGCGCCGCGATGGCTGGAGCACGGCACAGCGCGATGAACGCGGTCTGCGGCGCCTGTCGCGCCAGACAGTCGGGCTGATTGGCCTGGGCAAGATCGGCCGCCAAGTGGCGCGACGGCTCGCACCGTTCGGCTTCACGTTGCTCGGCAATGATCCGCTGCTCGATGATGCGGCTGTCCTGGCACTGGGCATCACGCCACTGCCACTTGATCAGGTACTCAGCGCATCGGATTATGTAACACTGAGTGTCCCACTGAACGCGGCGACCCATCACCTGCTCGATGCGCGACGACTGAGCCTGATGCGAGCGGGCGCATGCCTGGTGAACACCAGTCGCGGCGGCGTCATCGACGAGCATGCGTTGCTCGAGGCGTTGCGCAGCGAGCGCTTGCACAGTGTGGCGCTCGACGTCGTCGAGCACGAGCCACTCGCGAGTGATCACGCGTTGCTGGCACTTGATGCGCGCCGGGTGCTGCTCACGCCGCACATGGCCGCCTCATCGAGCGACGTCATCGCCGACCTGCACCGCGAAATCGCCGAGTCGATCGCAGCCATCCTCGACGACCGCTGGCCGGTTGCGGTCGTGAATCCGGCAGTCGTCCCCCGCCGCGCCCTCCGACGATGAAGAGGAGCACAGCGGGGGATGCGTGGTGCGACGCAGCTGCAGGTCAGCGCCGCAACACCGGTGTGTACAGGGTGAAGGTGAACTGCGGCGCCACCGGCACACCCGTCGTGCTCGCCGGCACCGCTGCCGGCGCCACCGCCGGCGCCGAGCGGACCGTCTTGGTGATCCCCAGTTCCGGCGGAAC
>CAIQIY010000270.1 GCA_903871975.1 uncultured Chloroflexota bacterium
CAGAGTCGAGGCATCTGGGGAGGGTCGCGATGACACGATCGCATTGGCAGCGACCGGACGGAGCCGAGCAGCACGCGATGCAGCAGCGCGTGGCGTACGGCACACGGCTGCGACCGCTCGCGTGGCTCATGGCCGCGCTGCTCGCCATGCTTCTCGCCCCGACGCTCTTTGCAAGTCCGCAGCGTTCGGGCTCTGCGAGCCAACTGGTTGATACGAGTGCTGTGTATTTCCAGAACAGTACTTGGCAGCAGACTATGACATATGCTGTTGGTCGAACCGCTGGTGATGTCAATGGTGATGGTTACGATGATGTGCTCGTATTTAGTGCAGCACCAGATAGTTTTAATCCGAGAATAGTGCGATTATTCCTGGGAAGTGCCAGTGGACCTTCATCAAGTTATGTATGGCAGATTAGTGCTGTTGAAGGGGCATCAGCCGGTGATGTCAATCGAGATGGCTATGATGATGTCATAGTCTATACTGGTTCAAACTCGTTCGCGCTCTATCGTGGAACGAGCACGGGTTTGGCGGCTTCGTCATCGTGGTCATACGCTGTTCCGGCTGGTGAGAGCCGCAACCTGGTTGGTGGTGCCAAGCGCCACGGAGATGTCAACAACGATGGCTACTCAGATGTTATTCTGGGGCATGTTGGCGGAACAGTGATGTTATTTGTTGGAAGCGCGACCGGATTGAGCTCTACACCACTATGGTCGTATAACACATCGTTATGGCATAATGGCGGATTCATCGGCGATGTCAATGCTGACTCATTCGAGGATTTCGCGATTGGCGAATGGACCGCCAATGGTGATCAGGGAAGGCTGTTGGTATTCTATGGCCGCAGCGGCAGTCTGCCGACGAGCGCAAGCGTCACGATCAACGGATCGGGGAATGCACGGTTCGGCACCAATTTTGCACCGGGTGGCGATGTCACTGGTGATGGCTACGCCGATCTGCTGGTCAGCGCCTACGGAGCAGAGAGCGGCAGCGGTAGCGCGCAGCGGTTTGTCTATGCTGGGAGCAGCAGCGGCATCAGCACGACGCCGTGGCTCAGCGTCAGCGAAGATTGGGGCATCGGCTGGATCACCGGGATCGGCGACATCAACGGCGATCGGTGCAACGAGTACGCAGTCGGTAATCCCTGGAGCAGCGACCTGAAGGTATGGGAAGGCTGTCGCCAAGCGGGCGCACAGAATCTGCTCTGGTCAGTGCAGACTGGTTCCCACTTTGGCTGGCCAATCGACGCCGCAGACATCGACGCAGACCGGAGGGTCGATCTGATCGTCGGCGCTCACATTTCACAGCTGGCACAGGTTTTCATGGGTGGATCCATGCAAACTCCTCCCATGAACGATGATATATCGACCAGCCTCACGGTGCCGACCACATGGCTCACCGGGCCAACGGTGACAGTACAGTTCACGGCGACATCGACAGGTGTGGCGGTCGACGCTGCAAAGCTGCGTCTCGGCGATGGGGCGTGGAGTGCGTGGATCGACATCACAGCCGGGGTCACCAGCAGTGCGACGTTGGCGTTGGGCGCCGACGGCAGTGCGATCCCGGTGTCGCTGGTGGTGCGTGATGCCGACGGGGCGTACTCGGCGGTACGCAGTGCCTCGCTGAAGGTGGATCGAACGCCGCCGGGGTCGAGCATGACGGCGCTGGCCGCCGTCAGCTCATCGGCGATCGCACTGGCGTGGTCGGGCAGCGATGCGACCAGCGGCGTGGCCAGCTACGATGTGCAGGTGCAGGCCGATGGCGGCGCGTGGAGCACGGTGCTCAGCGGCACGAGCGCCACCAGCACGACCGTGCATGGCCAGCTCGGCAGCAGGTATGGGTTCCGCGTGCGGGCGCGCGATGCGGCCGGCAACGTCGAGGCGTGGCCGGCGAGCGCCGAGACCAGCACGCTGGTCAACCTTGCGGTGCCCAGCGGCGCGGTGGTGCTCAACGGCGGCGTGCCGGCGACCGCGGTCCGCACCGTCGACCTGGCGTTGTCGGCCAGCGATACCCAGAGCGGCGTCGCCGAGGTGCGCATCTCCGACGACGGCGGCAGCAGCTGGTCGGCATGGCAGGCCTACGCCGCGTCGGTCGACCACACGCTGCCGGCGGGTGATGGCACGAAGACGGTGACGGTCCAGTTTCGTGATGCGGTCGGCAATCTGTCGGCCACGCGCAGCGACAGCATCACGCTCGACGAGGCGGCCGGGCCGGAGTATGGCATCGCGCTCAACCGCAACGCGCTGTTCACCAACGTGGTGACGGTCGAAGTGATGGTGGGCGCGCCGGCGCACACGCGCGAGGTGATGATCAGCAACAACGGCAACTTCGGCGGCGCGAGCTGGCGGCCGTTCGACACGCGGATCGACTGGGAGATCACCAGCTACGGCTCGTCGGCGATCCCCCGCGTGGTGTACGTCAAGTACAAGGCGCGCGATGGTACCGTGAGTTCGACGTACCTGGACGACATCATCCTGGACCAGACGGCGCCGGTGATGCAGTCGTTGACGAGCCGGCTGGCGCCGGAGGCGGGCGACGAGCTGGCAGCACCGGAGCGTGCGGCGGCCGTGCCGTCGCTGGACCCGGCGGCGGTGTGGCGCATCTACGTGCCGCGGCTGGCGTCGTACGGCATCCCGATCGCGCTGAGCGTGCGTGCCAGCGACGACTACAGCGGGGTGAGCGAGGTGCAGTTCAGCGCCAGCAGCGACTTCTCGGGCGCATGGTGGCAGCCGTACCCGACGACGGGCAATGCGGTGTGGTATGCGCCGAGCCGGCCGCAACAGGTGTGGGCACGCGTCCGCGATGCGGCAGGC
>CAIQIY010000271.1 GCA_903871975.1 uncultured Chloroflexota bacterium
CGTGCCCGCCACCGAGGCGCGTGGCCGCATTCACACATCGACAGCGACCTGTGCAGTCCTGCCCGAAGTCGCCGAATCCGATATCGAGCTGCGCCCCGAAGACTACCGCGTCGACGTCTTCCGTGCTGGCGGGCATGGTGGCCAGGGTGTCAACACCACAGACTCGGCCGTGCGGATTGTCTACCGTGCCGGCACGCCCGAAGAGATCGTCGTGACCTGCCAGGATGGCCGGTCTCAACTCAAGAACAAGGCTGCTGCGCTGGCAGTGTTGCGTGCACGGCTTTACGCATTGCAGGAAGAACGTCGACGCAAGGAGCTGGGCGAGACCCGCCTGGCACAGGTTGGCTCGGGAGAGCGAGCCGAAAAGATCCGTACGTACAACGTTCCCCAGGATCGGGTGACTGATCATCGGCTGGGTCAGAACTTCTCGAATTTGCCGGGACTGCTTGATGGCGATCTCGACCGTGTCGTCGATGCACTGATCATGCTGGACACGACGGAGCGCCTTCAGTCGGCGGGGCTGTCGACATGATGAGTGGGCGCAATGTCTCATGGGCGTACCCGTGATACCGGCAGGCGTTTGATGATGCCGGTATCGAGTGTGGTTGATGCCCGTGATGCGTGGACACGGTATTGCGCACGTTGTGGCGGAAACCTGGTTCGTCAACAGCGCGATGGACGCCAGCGTCCGGTATGCGTGATGTGCGGCACAGTCGTGTATTTCGATCCGAAGGTCGCATGTGGTGTGGTTGTGATACGGCGAGGCCAAATCTTGCTGGTGCAGCGCCGTCACGATCCCGGACGTGGTCTCTGGTGTCTACCGTGTGGGTTTGTCGATGCTGACGAAGCACCGGCGCTGGCCGCGGCACGCGAGACGTTCGAAGAAACCGGCCTGCGGATCGCCATCGGTGCGCTGATTGGTGTCTATCACTACCAGGATGATCCGCGAGGCGCGGGCGTCCTGCTGGTATACCGCGGCCGGGCGCCCCGAGGTTCACCTCATGCTGGCGACGACGCTGCCGCAGTCGGCTGGTTTGCCCCGGGTGATCTGCCGGTGTTGTCGCACGCACCACATCGGCTGGCGATCACTGATGCATTACGCCGCACCAGCCGCGTGCCAGCTTGATGCCGGGGTGTCAGGACCCTGCTTCAGCTCCGCTGTCGCACCGCCTGCTGAAAACTGAACAGCGCGAGTGCAGCACCCAGGACGGCGAAGCTGACCAGCACGCCCCACGCGATCGGAGGGGCGATGGTGACCGGTGCCGGATAGACCGATCCGCGCAGCGTCTCGATCAGATATGTGGTCGGATTGATGAGTGCGAGCATGCGCACCCAGTCGGGCAGTCGGTCGAGAGGGTACAACGCATTCGATGCGAACAACAGTGGCAGGTTGAATAGCGCGATCAGCCCGTGGTAGCCCATGATGCTGCGCGTGCGGGCGGCGACCGCCAGCGCGATGCCCGCAAACCCGATGGTGAACAGCACTAATGCGCCGATGAGCGTGCTCGCCGCGGCGATGCTCGTGGTTGGCGCTGCGCCGAAGAGCAACCCAATCACCAGAATGACTGCGGCCTGCATCAGAGCTTTCGTAGCACTGCTCGCTGCATTGCCGAGCAGGATGCTCATTCGCGGAATCGGCGCAACCAGGTAGTCGTCCATCGTGCCCGAGAGCCGTTCCTCGAGGAGCACCATGCCGCCGCCGACGGCACCGCCCAGCGCAGTGAGTGCCAGGATGCCCGGCAGCATGAATGTGAGGTAGTCGCTGGAGCCGGATTGGCTCAGTGAGCGCATACCAGTGCCGAAGATGGCGACCCACAGGACGGGTTGGATGAGGAGTCCGCCAAATTCTTCGCGGCTGTGTACGAACTTCGTCATGTGTTTCAGCCAGATTGCGCCCACCGCGTACATCATGATGCTCCTGATACGCAGGCACGACCGTGACCGGCGACGGTACCGCCAGGCAGCGTCGGCAGTGCGATAGCCAAGCGCCTGCCACGCATGCGCGATCCTCTCCGATCCCATGTCATCCAACACCGCCATCGTGAACCCGGCAGCCATACGGATGTGCAGCCAGTGATTCGTTGCCGCCCGCAACGTGGCCGTGGCTCAGTCGCGGAGCGCGACGCCGGTATGTGCCAGAAACGCCTCTGCGAGTGTCGGATGCCTGACCTCGATCGTCTGAACGTGATATCCACTGCGTTGGGCATACGCCACCAGTTCTGCAACGCGCCGGGCGCCGTCGTCGACGCCGATGGCAATACTACCGCCGACATCGTCGACCACCACGCGGCTGACCCACAACGATGTGCTGAGCGCATGCCGCAACGCGGCGCTGTCGCCAACGCCGTGGAATCGCACCAAATCCGCACCGAGTGCAGCAGTGAGCGCCCGTGGCGTACCCTCAACCACGAGGCGTCCGTGGTCGATGATGCCCACCTGCTCGGCGATCGTCTCTGCCTCATCCATGGCATGTGTGTTGAGCAGGACGGTCATGCCTCGATGGCGCGCCAGGTCGCTGATGTAGGTATGCAGCGCACTACGATTCTGCGGATCCAGCCCGGTCGTCGGCTCGTCGAGGAACAACACCTGCGGAGCCGAGAGCAGACTGCGAGCGAGTTGCAGGCGGCGACGCATACCGCCGGAGAGCGCGCGCGCCGAACGACCGAGGACTTGCTCGAGCTGCAGCAACTCGGCCAGCATGGCGATGCGTTGCCGCCGCTCCGCTGCGCCGATGCGATGCAGGCGAGCGTGTGTCTCGAGGATCTGCCGCGCATTGAGTTCGCGATCGAGGGTGGTGTCCTGAAAGGTGACCCCGATCAGCGGGCGAACGGCGGCCGGCTGCCTGACCGCGTCGTGCCCCGCTACATGCACCGTGCCGGCATCGGGCGGGATCAACGTCGTCAAGATATGCATGAGCGTGGTCTTGCCGGC
>CAIQIY010000272.1 GCA_903871975.1 uncultured Chloroflexota bacterium
ACCGCCTCCCGCGCCAGCGACCTGCCGGTCGCGATCCTCAACCTGTTCACCGAGCGGATCGCGCTGCGCCAGGCCGAGGCTGCCGATTTCCGCACCATCCTGGGTGCGAGCGTGGTCGAACTGGGCGACATCCCCGGCCGTGGCTACGTACGCCTCGGCTTGCGGCCGCTGCAGTTCCAGATTGCGCTGACTGCGCCACACCTGAGCGACGAAGAGCTCGCCAGGCGCCAGGCCGAGACCGAGACGCAGCGCGAGCAGGCCGAGTTGCGGCGGCTGGCCGAGGCGTTGCAGGCCCAGCTGGCCAACGAGCGCCGGGTCGTCATGCCGCAGCCGGTCGGCATGCTGCCACGCGCGGCGCTGTTCCGCGACCTGTTGCGCGCGACGCCCGGGTTTCCGCAGGGAGCGTTCTGGCAGGCGCTCGAGCAATGGGTGCGCACCGCCTGGCGCCGCAGCGCCGATCCCACCGAAGCCGATTACCTTGAAGTGCTGATCGGCATCATCTCGGGTGGCCGGCCACGGACCCTGCGGCTGCAGGCACAGGCCGACGGCGTGCACGGCATGGTGGCCGGTGGCACCGGCTCGGGCAAGTCCGAGTTGCTGACGACCATGATCGTCGCGTTGGCGTTGCGATACGATCCATACGCGGTGAACTTCGTGCTGGTCGACTTCAAGGGTGGCGGTGCGTTCGAGCCATTCCGTACGCTGCCCCATTGTGTCGATGTGGTCACCAACCTCAATCCGGCGGCGGTGCGGCGCATGTTCGTGGCGATCAACGCCGAGATGGATCGACGGCAGGCGCTGAACACGGATGCCGGCGTCAAGGACATCGTCGAGTATCGCAAGAAGGGATTGCACCTGCAGCGCGCGCCGCTGCCGTTCTTGTACATCATCATCGACGAGTACTCGGAGATGATCGCCACCAGCCCCGAGTTCCGCGAGTCGCTCGATCGAATCGCGCGCGTCGGCCGCTCGCTGGGGGTGCATCTGCTGCTGGCCTCGCAGAAACCCGCCGGCGTGAGCGATCAGATGCGGGCGAACATCAAGCTGCGCCTGTGCCTGCGCGTCGAGGATGTCGAGACCAGCAAGGAACTCCTGCGCCGACCGGACGCTGCGCTGCTGCCGGGCGGCATGCCGGGCCGTGGGTATCTGCAGGTCGGCAACACCAATCCCGAGCTCATCCAGGTGTCGTATACCGGCGAGGCGGTGCGCGCGCGCGCCGGCGAACCGGCGCTGCCGGCGTTCTGCGCACCGCACGAGAGCGGCGAGCCGCGGCGCTTCTTCGAGGTGGTGGTGGCGCTGGCCAATCAGCTGCTCGGTAGCACACCGCGGCCGCAAGCACCGTGGCCGCCATTCCTGCCCGATGCCGTGGGGCTCAACCGCACGCTCGATCCGAAGTACTTTGTCGTCGATCGCGGCGAGCCTGGTCGGCCGATGCTCAATCCGGCGGTCGCCGACTGGATGGCCGGCCGTGGTCAGTGGCCCCGCCTCGATTGGCTGCAGCGCGCCGGGCGCGCGGCGGTCGGCTTGATGGACGATCCGTTCACCGGTGTGCAACGGCCATTGACCATCGATCTCAATCGCGGCCACGCGGTGGTGTTCGGCGCATCGGGCAGCGGCAAGACGACGTTCATCCGCACGCTGGTGCTCAGCATGGCGGTCGGCCACAGCCCCGATGCGTTCCATGCCCACCTGCTGGACCTCGGCGGGCGCAACCTGGCGGCGTTGCGCGATGTGCCGCACGTGGGGACGGTGATC
The DNA here is from genome assembly GCA_903871975.1 of uncultured Chloroflexota bacterium. GTDB lineage: Bacteria > Chloroflexota > Chloroflexia > Chloroflexales > Roseiflexaceae > CAIQIY01. The sequence goes on from CAIQIY010000272.1 coordinate 1,756, forward strand.
ATCCCCGATGAGGGCGGCTACGAGGAGCGCGTCCAGCAGTTGTGGCGCGAATTGGTGGCGATCATCGATGAACGCAAGCGGCTGTTCGGCGATGCCCGCGCGTCGACGCTGAACGAGTACAACAGCAAGGCGGCCACGCCCGAGCCGTTGATCCTGGTCGCATTTGACAACTTTGCCGAGTTCATCGATACGTTCGGCCCGAATAGCCGCAACGACCGCGAGGGCAATCCGTTCGATACGTTCGTCATGCTGGCACGTCAGGGGCGCGCCTTCGGCCTCACGTTCCTGATCACCGTCGAACGATTGAATGTGCTCTCGAGCAAGCTGTATGCGCTGTTCAGCGAGCGGTTTGCGCTGCGCCTGACCGAAGTCGACGACTATGGTGCAATTGTCGGTGCCCAGCTGCCGGTACCCGACGACGCGCCAGGGCGTGGTTACACGCGTTTCGGCGGTCGCCCGCTGATGTTCCAGGTGGCGTTGATCGCGCGCCCGCCGGGCAACGTGTCGCGCAGCGAGGCCGATTACCTCGAGCTGCTGGGCGAACGCATGCGGGCATCCATCGCCCGGACCGGCCCGCTGCAGCGACCACCACGGCGCATCAACGCGCTGGCGACGAGCGTCAACTACCGTGCGATGCTGGCCGAGACGCTGGCGATTGATGGCAACGCGCCGCATTTCATCGATGCCTTCGAGGCGAGCATGCGCCAGATGTGGCGCCACAATGCCGCGGCCGCCGGTGCCGACTGGCTGCACGTCGAGGTGGGGGTGATCGGCGGCGACGCGCGGCGCGTGCTGTATATCAAGGCGCAGGCCGACGGCGTGCATGGCATGGTCGCCGGCGGCACCGGCTCGGGCAAGTCCGAACTGCTCACCACCCTGATCGTCGGCATGGCCGTGCGCTACGATCCGAGTACGCTCAACTTCGTGCTGGTCGATTACAAGGGTGGCGGCGCGTTCGAGCCGTTCCGCCGCCTGCCACATACCGTCGATCTGGTGACCAATCTCAACAAGGCTGCGGTGCGCCGGATGTTCGTCGCCATCAATGCCGAGATGGATCGACGCCAGGCACTCAATACCAGCGTCGGCGCAAAGGACATCGTCGAATACCGCGGCAAGGGCTTCCATCTCACCCATCAGCCACTGCCGTTCCTGTTCATCTTCATCGACGAGTACGCCGAGATGATCTCGGATAGCCCGGAGTTCCGCGATTCGCTCGAGCGCATCGCCCGCGTCGGCCGCTCGCTGGGGGTTCATCTGCTGCTGGCCTCGCAGAAGCCCGCCGGCGTGAGCGACCAGATGCGTGCCAACATCAAGTTGCGCCTGTGTCTGCGCGTCGAAGATGTCGAGACGAGCAAGGAGTTGCTGCGCCGGCCCGATGCGGCGTTGCTGCCGAGTGGCATGCCGGGCCGTGGGTATCTGCAGGTGGGCAACACCAATCCCGAGCTCATCCAGGTGGCATATGCCGGATTACGTCAACCCGACGACCGTCAGACGCCGGTGTTATGGCCGGGGCGGCCGGCCGAAGCCGCCGGCGACGGTGAAGTACCGCGGTTGTTCGAAGCCGTCGTCGAGGTCTCGGCGCGTCTGTGGGGCGCCGCGCCGGTAACACGCCCATGGCCGGCGTTCCTGCCGACGCGCCTGACCCTCGAGACACCGACAGCGCATGGCCTGCTGGTGCCCGAGGTGAGCGACTGGATCAATGGCGAGCGGTCGGCATGGCCGGCGCATTCGGCCACCGAACTGACGGTGACCTACGGGATCGCCGACGATCCCTACCAGGCCCGGCAGTTCCCCGTGGCATTGAATCTGGCGCGTGGTCATCTGGCGATCCTGGGCGACACCAGTGCCGGCAAATCGTCGCTGCTGCGCACCATCGTGATTGGCCTGGCGGCGCGCTACAGCCCGCGGCAGCTGCAGGTGTACATCCTCGACATGGGCGGCCACAGCTTCGAGGGATTGCGTAGCCTGCCGCACGTCGGCGCCGTCATCTGCGCCGATGAAACCAAGTTCCGTGAGCGGCTGACCCGGCTCATCCGCATGCTCGAACGCCTCATCGAGGAGCGGCAGCGCGTGCTGGCCGACGCCGGCATCGACTCACTGGTCGCCTACAACGCGTTGCCCGGTGTGACTGGCATCGCAGCCACGCTGGTGGTGATCGACAACATGGCCGAACTGCGGGCCGACTACGAGCTGCTGATGGACGGCGATCTCGCTGCAGTGGTGCGCCGCAGCCTCGCGGTCGGCATCGTGTTCGTCGCCACCGGCAATACCACCAATAACTTCGGCAGAATGTTCGGGTTGTTCAACGATCGCCTGACATTGCGGCAATCGGATGTCGAACGCTACCAGGATGTCGTCGGCCGCGTGGCCGGCGATCTCGATCCGGTGCCGGGGCGCGGCTACATCCTGACCGATGATCGGCGCGCATTGCACTTCCAGGCGGCGACGGCGCTGGGCCTGCCAGACGCGCCCGGCCGCACGCAGCGCAGCGACAGCGAGGACATCGCGCGGCTGGTCGCGGCGATGGCGCGAGCAGCACACGCGGCCGGCATGTCCAGGACGCCGCCGGTGCCCACGCTCGAGGAGCGGATCGCGCTACGGCCGCTGTTGCGCCAGACGCCAGTGCGCTCCGGCGCGATGACGGCGGTGATCGGCAAGGACGATCAGCTCGGGCCGGCGCTCGTCGATCTGGCGTTGCTCGGGCCGCATTTCATCATCAGCGGGCCGCCGCTGTCGGGCAAGACGACGGCGCTCACTGCGCTGGTGTTGTCGCTGGCGACAAGCTGTGCGCCCGATGAGCTGCGCATCGTGCTGATCGATCCGCAGGCGCGTCTGTTCGAGCCGGCAGGTCGCGGCCTGGGTGCGCTGCCGCACGTGCTGGCCCGGATCACCGAGGCCAGTGAGCTGCCCGGGCTGGTCGAGCAGATCCGCGAAGAATTCGAGGGCCGCGATGATGTGCCGCCGCTGCTGATCGCCATCGACAACTACGACGAGTTCGGCGAGGACATCGAACGCAGCCAGCGCGATGCTGCGGCGACGTTCGCCAACCAGGTGCGACGTTACGGCCGCGCCGGGCTGCACGTCGTCGTCGCCGGCACCTTCGACTCCAGTGCGACATCGGAGCTGCGGCGGCGCGTCGCGTCGCCCGGCTATGGGCTGGCGCTCCAGAGCGATCCTACCTCGGGGCCAGTGCGCGCCAACCGTAGCCCGCTCGGCGCGCGCGACGCACTGCCGGTGGCGCGCGGCTTCCGCGTCAAGGCCGGCCAGACGACGATGGTCCAGGTGGCATCGCTCGACGAGCAGGCCGGCGAGGGCGATCCAGCCGAGGCTGCAGCGCGCGCCGTCGAGGCAGTCGCAGCATACGTCGATGGTATCCGGGCGCGCTACGAAGGGATGCAAGGCGCTTGGATCAGCGTCGTCGCGGCACCGGACGATGTGGCTGCAGCAACACCGGCACAGCCGGCCGCCAAGCCTGCGCTGACCCGTGCGTTGCCGGTGCTGGTGCTGGCGCTGCAGCGCGACACGCAGCGCCAGCAGCAAGGCGTCGCGGATGCCGGCGCGCTGGTGGAACGCGTCGCTGCGATGGACGAAGCAGCGTGGTCGACGCCGGCGGCGGTCGCCGAGGTGCTCACGCTGGCGCTCATCCGTGAGCGTGTCGCCCGCGACAAGGAGCCGGTGGCGCTGGCCGAGGCGATGGTGCTGATGTACGAAAGCGATGTCGATCGGTTGATCGTGGCCCTGCAGGAGTACCTGGCGTGACGGGGCTGAAGCGCATCACATGATCAACCGTCGGCGCGGCGCCGTGCTACGATGCAGCACGAACAGACCGTCGCGGCACGCGACGCTGGTTCGGCCACAGGTGGGCGCGGCGGGGCGTCGGTACCCACGAGCAACGCCCACCACACGATGCCGCGGGCCTCGTCCGGATGGCAGTTTGGTTGATATGACAACGACCGCCGGTCGCACCGATGAAAGGAGAAGCCCGAATGACGGGAGTGAATCGCATCACGCTGCAGGTCGAGCTGCCAGGCAGGCAACCGGAAGAGGCGCGGGTCTTGCCGAATCTCACGGCGATGCAATTCATCGACGCGATCCTGACCGAGTTCCGCAATGAGATCGAGCACCTGAGCGATGTGCCGGCACGCTACCAGCTGGTACGCAGCGGCGGCACGGCACTCGACGACGATCGGCCGCTCGGTGACCAACTGCGCGAGGGCCAGGTGCGTCTCGTCGAGCGTCGACCGAAGCTACCCGACGGCACAGCCGCGCCGTCGCGGCCATGTTATCTGCGCGATCTCGCCAGTGGCACGGTCTATCCGATCCTCTGGCTCCCTGCGCTGATCGGGCGCAGCGACGCCAACCTGCCGAACAATGAGTTGATCGCCGTCGATCTCGCCAGCGCACCAGCCGGCCGACGCGTCTCGCGGCGCCACGTGCGACTGTCCGACGTGCGTGGTCAATTCGCGGTTGCCCGCGTCCCCGAATCCCACGCCAATCCCGTCAATGTGCGCCGCACCGACGGCACGGTCGAGGATGTCGCCGAAACGCCGGTGGTGGCGCGGCATGGCGACGTCCTCGTGTTGCCACACAGCCAGATCGAGTTGAAGGTGCTGCTGCCGGTCTGAGCCGCAGCACCGTGCCGAGGAGGATGGAATGGGGATGATTCGAGGGCGCGTCGTCGGGTTGGTGCTTGCACTGGCATTCGGGCTGGCGAGTGTGGTGCACGCTGCCGGCGAGACGATCTTCGTGTTGAACACGACGACCCGCGACACGGGCGATGCGCTGGACGTCACGCTGTTCTACACCATGCGCGACGGCGACGGCCGGCCGGTGCTGCCCGAGCAGGCGCGGTTTGGTGGTGCCACGATGCAGCTGCTCAACCAACCAGGCGAGCGTGGCGCACCAGTGGTCGCAGAAGTCGCTCCGGCGACGACGCCCATTCGCGTGGCGTTGCTGATCGACGCCAGCGGCAGCATGAGCCGGGCGATGCCGGCCGTCAAGCAGGCGGCGATCGAATCGCTCGGCCAGGCGCCCGACCAGGCGCGCTTCGCGGTGTTTGCCTTCAATCGCATCGGAGCCAACCAGGCATTCACACCGATCGAGGCATTCCCCGAGAACCGTGAACTGGTGCGCGATGCAATCAACGCCATCCCCAACCCGGTCGGCGGCGAGCCCACCTGCCTGTTCGATGCGACCTATCGGGTCATCGAGTTCCTCGCGAGTGCTGCGCCCAACCCCGAGGATCGGCGCGCACTGGTGGTATTCACCGATGGCAAGGACGACGTCGGCGACGGTGCCAATGCGTGTCTGGCACAGACCGCGGATTCGGTCGTGCGCAAAGCGCTCGAAGAGCGCGTGCCGCTGATCACGGTCGGCTTGTGCACCGGCACCTGCGACAACCTGGCGGTCGACGTGCTTGAGCGCATGGGCAGCGAGACGGGTGGCACCTCGGTGCGCGGTGTGATTGAAGAGATGCGTGATCGCTTCGGCAGCGCGCTGGCCAGCCTGAAGAGCCAGTGGATCGTGCGTGCACCGCTGTTGGCGACTGCTGGCACCAATCAGGTAGCGATCACCCTCGAGCGGCAAGGCGCGCCGCCCATCGGCATCACGACCACATTTGAGTCGCCGCGGGATTTCAACCCGGCGGCACAGGCGCAGCTGGCGCTGCAGCGACGCCCCGACGGCACTGCCTACCAGGTGCTGGTACGCGTCACCAATCCCGAGTCGCTCGGCGATCTGGTGGTGGCGACATTCGAGGCGAGCGAGCAGGGGCAGCGCGTGCTGATTGGCGAGCGTGCCGCCAACCTGCGCGAGGCCGCGCGTGATGACGAGGGGCGTATCGTGCTGGATCAGCCGATCAGCGGATTCAGCAATGGCCGTACCTACTGCTTCGTGCTGCGCGAGCGCGGCAACGACACGGCACTCGGCGAAGTCTGCGATAAATTTGTCCTCAATCCACAGTTTGGCATCGCCTCGGTGCGCGTCGACCGAGAGACCAACACGCTGGTGATCAACCTGCAGATCGCCGGCGTGTCACCCAGCGATGTCACCGTCAGTGGCCAGGTCACGCTGGCAGGCAACCTGGTCGACGGTGCGACCGTGCGCAACGCCCAGCCGAACGCCGACGGCTCGCTGGTGATCGATCTGCCGGCAGCGATCGCTGACGCGCGCGAGAGTCGCTCCTACGACGTCGCGCTGACCCTCGAGGTCGGTGACGCACGCGTGCCGGCGGTCAGCAAGTTCGACGTCGCACCGGTCGAACGCCTCAACCTCGTGCCGTTGATCGCCATCGGTGTGATGCTGGTGGTGGCACTGATCATCGCACTGCTGCTGTTCCGCCGCCGCACGCGCTCGAGTGACCTCGACCTGCCGCCGCCGCCGCCGGGTGGGCGAGCCGGGCCATTCAACGACACGACGACGCGGCTCAATAATAGTCGCCAGCCAGCAGCACCACGCGCGGAATCGTCAGCAAAGCCGGCGTCATCGCCGGCCACGCCACCGCCCCAACAGCCACAACAACCCGCATCAGGCCAACCTCCGTTCGGCATGGTGACCGAACGCGCGCAGCCGGGCAGCGACACGGTCGCTGCGGTGCTGGTGCCGACGACGCCGATTGGCGCTGTACGGGTGACGATTCTGCGCACCGTGGACGCCCGCGAGCATGGCCGGGCCGAGACGCCACCGTTGCCCTGCATCATCGGCCGGCGCGAAGGCAGTGCCACGCTGGTGATCGGCGGTGATCCCAAACTGTCGAGTCAGCATCTCCGCATCGAACTGCGCGACCGGACGCTGTACTGCACGGATCTGAAGTCGACCAACTCGACCTTCATCAACGAACAGGCGCTGGTGCCAGAACAGCCATTCGCAATAACCGGGCCGACACACGTGCGACTGGGGCCGAATACGGTGATCGAGGTGCGCCCATTGGGGTGACGGCAGGTGGCGAATACCGCGTGCCGCTGGTGATGCCCGTGCCGAGGCAGGCCGCCGGCCGGCGATCGTGATCACCAGCGTGGGCCGGGTGTGGTGCGCGGGCCGGTTGCGGATCGTGCGACTCCTGCAGCCAGCAAGCACGTTGGCAGCTCCGG
>CAIQIY010000273.1 GCA_903871975.1 uncultured Chloroflexota bacterium
CTGGCGCCGTTCGCTGTGGCCAACGATGACGTAGCGGCACCCAACGTCGCGCAGCATGCCGGGAGCGATGGCGCCGGTATACGCTCCCTTCGCCTCGGGGTGGACATCCTGTGCGCCGAGCAGCAGCCCGCTGCCGCGCAGCCGCTCGCCGACGGCGTGTAGTGCGGTGTAGGGTGGGCACACGAGCACCTCACGGTCGTCGGAGCGCGTCACACGCGCGAGGACACCATCGACCAGGGTCAACGCCTCGCCGACCGTGTTGTGCATCTTCCAGTTGCCGGCGATCAGGGCCGTCCGCATCGTTGCTACCTCAGTTCCTTCGTTTGCACGGATGCCATGGGGTGTGATTATCCGGCGAGCAGTGAGCCCCAGATCATTGAGAGTGTCTGCTGCGTGCCGACGACGAATGTCAGCAGGAATCCGACGGCGACGGTCACGCCGAAGGCCACGGGACTCCAGGCCAGAACACGGGCGCCGTCGAATGGGCCGGCCGGGATCATGTTGAACAGCCCCAACCAGGCGTTGAGTGAGACACCAGTGAGACACAGGATCACGACCCAGTCGGCTTGCAGGCCGGCCGACCACAGGACGGGAAAGGCGGCGATGAACACGAGCGCCAGCCCCAGGTTGGCGAGCGGGCCGGCGAGGGCGATCAGGCCGCTCTGCTGTGCGTTCAGCCGGCCCCGATGCCAGACGGCACCCGGCGCAGCCACGAAGAAGCCGACGAAGGCGATGGCGATCGAGATCAGCAGCCAGCGATCATCGGCGACGAAGTGGGCACTGGCGCCGAAACGACGCGCGACGATGCGATGGGCGAGTTCGTGGAGCACGAAGCCCAGCCCACAGACGACGGCGGCGATCGCCAGCTCTTGCAGGAAGCCCGGGGTATCGCCGAGCAGGCTGGCGGCACCGGCACGATACACGGCATAGGCCAGGCTGGTGCCGGCCCAGGCCTTGAGCAGCTCGATGTCGTCGCGGGCGCCGCCGCGGAACAGGTCTTCGCTGGGTGTCGAGAACATCGTCGGCAGATCTCCCTCGCGACCGATGCATGCCCACGTGGCGTCGCGCTCGGCCGGTGCTTCATTATACCGCCGGAATGTGCAGCGCGGCGATGCACCGCTGGGCAAAATCTGGTACAACAGAAGGGTATTCTGGCGCACGCTTCTGGCGCAGGCGCGCACCCCGAGAGCATCCGTGACCAACGAAGCCCTGTCGACCGTGGCGGAGCCTGCCCTGGTCGCCCGCGCGCGCGCCGGCGATGGCGCCGCGATCACCACGCTGTACCTGCGCTATGCCCCACTGATCTACCGCTACGCCTATCAGCGCACTGGCGAACGCACGCTGGCCGAAGACATTCAGTCGGAGGTCTTTGTGCGCATGCTCGAGGCGCTGCCGGGCTACGAGGAGCGCGGCCGGCCATTCGTGGCCTGGCTGTTCCGCATCGCCCATGCGCGGGTGATCGACTGCTATCGCGATCAGGCTCGCCAGGCAGGCATCGCGACGCTTCAGCAGCCCACCATACCCGGCCCCGAGGTGCTGGTGGAGCACGCCGATGTGTGTGCGGCGCTGGATCTGGCGCTCGCCGGGCTGACGCCGCTGCAGCGGCGCGTGGTGTGGTTGCACTACCACGAGCACATGTCGCTGTGCCATATCGCGGCGAGCATGGCGTGTACCGCCGAGAGCGTGCGTGCGGTGCACCTGCGTGCGTTGCGGCGCATGGCCCGAACGCTGACGCCGATGGTATACTGACTCATCGGGCGTCTGCCCGGCCCAGGGGGGCCGCGATGGAACTGCCGCGTGCGGTGAGCATGATGCTGCTCGCCTATCTGCTCGGCTCTATTCCGTTCAGTTTTCTGGTGGCACGGCTGCGTGGTGTCGATCTGCGCGCTGCCGGCAGTGGCAATATCGGCGCGGCGAATGTCTGGCGCACGTGTGGTCCGCTGGCCGGCACAGCGGCCTTCGTCGGCGATCTGCTCAAGGGTGCGCTGCCAGTGGCGCTGGCCGATCGGCTCGGCCTGCCCGAGCCGTTCCTCGTGCTGGTTGGTGGTGGCGCAGTCCTGGGGCATGTACGCCCGTTGTTCTTGCGGTTTCGCGGCGGCAAGGCCGTCGCGACCGCGGGCGGGGTGCTGTTGGCGCTGAGCCCGCCGCTGGCGGCGGTGGGGGTGGCAACATGGGCAGTGGTGTTTGCGGCGAGTCGCATCGCCGCGGTGGCATCGTTGAGCGTGGCAGTGCTGGTGCCGATTGCAGCGGTGGTAGGGTTTCTGCTCAGCGTGGTTCGCCCGGCGGCGCTGCTGGCGGCGCTGCTCGCCGCGCCGCTGGTCATCGTGTTGCACCGCAGCAACATCGCACGCCTGCGTCGCGGCGACGAGCATCGCTTCCGCTGAGGCCGACACGCGCACGATGTGCGTCTCGCCGCCGTCACCGGATGTGAACGCCTGTCGAGGATCGGCGCGCCGGTGGCCGGGGCACGCATGCTGGCGTCGATGGCGCCGGCGAGCGCCGGATGCCAACCGGAGATCGGATTGTCATCCGGTGTTGTCTCATACGATCCCGCCCGACGGCAGTCGCCGTGGAGCCTGGCGCGCTCAAGCGACGAGGCACGCGCCAAGCCGGCGCCGCGCACGTTGGATCCCGGGCATCATGGCGCGCCACGTCACGGAGCGTCACGACGCCCACTCACACGATGTGCGTCTCGTCGCTGCCACCATCGGCGAAGCGCGTGATGCGCAGCGGATCGATGTCGATGGTATGCGCACGCCCGTCGAGCAGTTCCTCGGCGATCAGCATGCCGGTCGCCGGGGCATGCGAGATGCCGTGGCCGCTGAAGCCGCTGGCGTCGATATAGCCGGCGAGCGCCGGATGCCGGCCAAGGATCGGATTGTGATCCGGTGTGATCTCGTACGATCCCGCCCAACAGCGGTCGTCGTGGAGCCTGGCGCGTTCAAGCGGCGGGAAACGCGCCAGCCCGGCATCGAGCACAGTGGCGAGCCAATCCCAATCGACATGAAGTGCATGGCTCGACGGTTCGGCATGGTTCGACATGCCGAAGATCAGCTGGCCGCCTTCGGGCCGCAGATAGAACCCGCTGGCCACGTCGATGGTCAGCGGCAGGCGGCCAGACAACTCGGCCGGCGGATCGGCCACATAGATGCAGCGGCGGAACGGCCGCACCGGCACATCGAGGCCTGCCAGCGCGGCGACCTCGCCCGCCCACGAGCCAGCGGCGTTGATGACGACATCGCAACTGATCGTGCCAGCGGGCGTATGGACGGCCTGCACCGCACCGCCGACGGTGCCGAGGCCGGTGGCCGGCGTGGCGCGCCACAGCCGCATCCCACGCTCGCGGGCGCGGGTCAGGTAGCCGAGCGCGACACTGTGCGGGTCGCAATGGCCATCGGCGGCACAATACGTCGCGCCGAGCAGGTCATCGGTGGCGGCGCCGGGGATCAGTCGGGCGATGTCGCCGGGGTCGAGCAGCTCCGTCGGGACGCCGAGGTGCCGTTGCAGCGCAGCGGCGCGTTGATACGCGGCCCAGCTGGCAGGATCCGACACCAGAAAGCAATAGCCAATCGCCTGGAAGCCGGGATCGACGCCGACCTCGGCGGCAAACGCGCGGATGCGCGCCACGCCATACTGCGACAGGCGGATGTTGACCTCGGTCGAGAACTGATGGCGCACACCGGCGGCCGAACGTGCCGTGCTGCCGGTGATCTCGGTCTCGGCCTGCTCGAGCATGATGATGTCGCGGCAGCCGCGTTCGGTCAGGTGGTAGGCGATCGAGGCACCGATGATGCCGGCGCCGATGATGACGACACTCGCCCGCTGGTTCATCGCCCCCTCCGGCGCGTCGGCGCCTCACGCCGGCGTGGCGCCGGTGCTTCGTCGTGGAGCTGTGGTTCCTCGCCAACGTCGTCGACGATCTGGGATTCTTCGCCGGCACGGGCCTGTGGATCCGCGGCTGTGCCGGGTTGGGCGGCGGCGTTTGGCCTGGGCGCCGGCGGTGTCAGCGCATCGCGCCAGCGCAGGCGTTCGCGTACTGCGGCCTCGAAGCCGCGATCGGTCGGGTGATAATAACGCCGGCCGATCAGATTGTCGGGGAAGTGCTGCTGGTCGACGCGGGCATCGGTGGCATCGTGCGCGTACTGGTAGCCACGGCCATAGCCCAGCCCGCGCATCAGCGCCGTCGGCGCATTGCGGAGATGCAGGGGCACCGGATCGTGGCGCGTCTCGGCGACATCGGCCAGGGCAGCGGCGTATGCCGTGTAGACCGCATTGCTGCGCGGGGCCTGGCACAGGTAGACCACCGCATTGGCCAGCGCCAGGTCGCCCTCGGGTTGGCCGAGCAGGTGGATGGCCTGTTGCACGGCGATCATCTGCGGCAACGCCTGTGGATCGGCCATGCCGATGTCTTCGATGGCGATCCGCACCAGCCGCCGTGCGATGTACATCGGGTCTTCGCCGCCGTCGAGCATGCGCCCGAGCCAGTACAGCGACGCGTCGGGGTCACCGTCGCGGATGCTCTTGTGCAGCGCCGAGATCGCATCGTAGTGCAGTTCGCCGGTACGGTCGTAGTGCGTGGCACGCGCCTGAAGCGCCTCGCGAATGTCGTCGATGGTGATCAGCCGCCGCCCGCCGGGGCCGGGCGCCTTGGCCACGACTGCGGCCTCGAGCGCGTTGAGCGCGGCGCGGGCATCGCCGTTGGCCAGATTCACCAGATAGCTGCGCGCATCGGCGGCGAGCAGTGCCTGAGAGGCCCCCAGGCCGCGTTCGTCGTCGTGCAGCGCACGATCGACCAGTGCGCCGAGGTGCTCGTCGCCGAGTGCCTCGAGGACGAAGGTGCGGGCCCGCGAGCGCAGCGCCGGGTTGACCTCGAACGACGGATTTTCGGTGGTCGCGCCGATCAGGACGATGGTGCCGTCCTCGACATGCGGCAGCACCGCATCTTGTTGTGCCCGATTGAACCGGTGGATCTCGTCGATGAACACGACCGTACGCTGCTGGAACATGCCGCTGCGCTCGTGCGCCTCGCTCACGACCCGGCGCAGATCGGCGACACCGGCAGTCACCGCCGAGAGCGGCTCGAAGTGCGCCTGTGTGGTGCTGGCGATGATGCGCGCCAGCGTCGTCTTGCCGCTGCCGGGTGGTCCCCACAGGATCATCGAGAACAGGGCGTCGGCATCGATGGCACGGCGCAGCAGCCGGCCGGGGCCGAGGATCTGTTCCTGGCCGATGAACTCGTCGAGGGTGCGCGGCCGCATCCGCGCCGCCAGGGGCGCCTGCCGCTGCATCGCTTCCTGGCGCTGTGCATCGAAGAGACTCTTCTGTGGCCGGGCCATGTGGTACCTCTCGCCGCGTCGTGCCCGCACCACCATCATACCATGAGCGCTGTGGGCACGTGGAGCAGCGTGCGGGCAGCGGTGGCCCCATCAGGGGGCAACCAGGACCCAGGTAGGGCCGAGTGCGCGATAGCCGAGGCGTGCATACAGGCCAACAGCCCCGGGAGCCGCCTGCAACACGCTCCAGCGCGCCCCCCGCTGCGCCTCGTCGTGGAGCATCCCGCGCATCAGGGCGTCGGCGAGGCCACGGCGACGCAGCGCCGGTGCCGTGGCGATCGACGTGACGAAGCCGGCGTCGGGGGTGAGGCGCGTGATCCGGCCACGGCTGGCTGGCAGGCCGTCGACGCACAGCACCGCGTGGCGCAGCCGCGCATCGGTTGTCGCCAGGGGCGCGATCCAGCACTCGCCCAACGGATCGTGTGCGTTATGCCATGCCGCAGACACCGCATCCTGCACCCATTCGACGGGTGGCTGCGGTACGGCCGGCAATGGCAGCGCCAGATCGCGCACCATCAGCGTTTCGACGGCATCGAGGCGATAGCCCGCCGCCGCCCAGGCCACCCGGTCGATCACGTCGGCGAGGACCGTCACATACCGTGTGGCGGGCCAGGCTGGCAGCGTAGCGGCGATCGTGCCGCGCTCATCCGTCGTGAAATAATCGGCGAACGCCGTCTGGTCGTTGACATCGACGAAGTGCGCACCCGGCGGCGCGCCATGGCGTGCCACCAGCGTCCGTGTGCCATGCGGCGTCGTCAGCACGCCGTCGACCAGCACCTGCCAGGCGCGTCGGCGATCCATCACGACGGCAGCAGCGCGCCGAGCACCAGCTGCGCCGTACTGAGGTTCGTCGCCAACGGGACGTCGTACAGGTTACACACACGCAGGAGCCCCTGAATGTCCGGCTCGTGCGGGTGGGCATACAGCGGATCGACCAGAAACACCACCGCGGCGACCTCGCGCTGCGCGACGCGTGCGGCGATCTGTGCATCGCCGCCGAGCGGCCCCGACAGCAGGCAAGTGACCGGCAACCCGGTGGCGTCGGCGACCTGGCTCCCGGTCGTACCAGTGGCGATCAGGTCGCAGCGGGCCAGAAGCGCGCGGTGCTGCTGCACCAGTGCCACCATCGTCGGCTTCTTGCGATCATGGGCGATCAGTGCGATCGTCGGCATGGCTCATTCCACCGTCACGCTCTTGGCCAGATTGCGCGGCTGATCGACATCGGCGCCACGGCGCACCGCGATGGCATACGCCAGCAGTTGCATCGGAATGCTGGCGAGCACCGGCGTCAGCAATGGCAGCGTCTCGGGCAATTCGATCACATGCTCGGCCGTCCGGCGCAGCTGCTCGTCACCGGCCGTCGTGATGGCGATCACATGACCGCCGCGCGCCTGCACCTGCTCGACATTCGACAGCATCTTCTCGTAGACCGCATCGCGCACGGCGATGCACACCACCGGCAGATTGCGATCGATCAGGGCGATCGGGCCGTGTTTCATCTCGCCCGCCGGATAGCCCTCGGCATGGATGTAGCTGATCTCTTTCAGCTTGAGCGCCCCCTCGAGCGCGATCGGGTAGTTGACCTGCCGGCCGAGAAACAGCGCGCTGGCAGCGGTGTGATAGCGTTCGGCCAGATCCAGATAGATCTGTGGCGTCTCGAGCAACCGAGCGACATGGCCGGGCAGCTCGATCAGCGCCTGGATGTGCTGCCGCATCGTGGCATCGTCGATCGTGCCGCGCACCGCCGCCAGCCGCAGCGCCAGCAGATACGCGGCCACCAGCATGGTGGTGAAGGCCTTGGTCGACGCCACGCCGATCTCCGGGCCGGCGTGCAGGTAGATGGCACCGGCATCGGCCAGCCGCGCCGCCTGGCTGCCGACGGCATTCACCAGCGCCACACTCGGCACACCCGCGGCGCGCGCCGTCTC
>CAIQIY010000274.1 GCA_903871975.1 uncultured Chloroflexota bacterium
GGTTTTGGTGCTCAAGTTCCAAACATGGCGCAACTACTGATATTTGTTCCTTCGGTGATGCTTGCATTGATTCTTGCGACGATCTTTGGATTTATTGTCAATTTGACGGCATTTTGGACGATAGACAACACGGGTGTGTTGATGTTGGCTAATGTTACTCTGGGATTGTTCTCTGGTTTTCTCATTCCATTGCCCTTCCTTCCAGCCTGGCTCGCAGATATGGCAGCAGTGCTGCCCTTTCAGGGGATCACCAACATTCCTCTGCAGTTGATGCTCGGTCGCATCAGTGGAACCGACATCTGGTCAGCATATGCGCTGCAATGGGGCTGGATTCTGGTGTTACTGACGATCAGCCGTGGATTGGTTGGTGTAGCAACGCGTCGTGTCGTCATTCAGGGTGGCTAGATGCGACTCTACATGCAACTGATCGCAGCGCGTATACGAGCACAATTGCAATATCGGGCTTCATTCCTGTTCGAGGTGGCGAGTTTTGCGATCATCACTGCAGTCGAGTTCATCGCAGTCACCATTGTCGTTCAACGATTTGAATCAATCGGTGGATGGTCATTACCGGATATTGCAGTGTTGTACGGCATCAGTGCTTCAGCATTGGGGTGTGCCGAAATGATCGCGCGTGGGTTCGATGCGCCATTCGAGCGAATGATCATGTATGGCACATTTGATAGTATATTGCTGCGACCGCACGGCACGTATTTCCAGGTATTGGCATCAGAGTTTCAGCTCCGTCGGTTAGGCCGCGTGATTCAGGGTCTGGTGGTATTGAGCATTGGCCTGGGGCAGGTTGCAGAATGGCATACAGCAACAGCCATGGCGCTCCTGTTTGGCATCAGCTGCAGTACGGTGGTTTATGTGGCACTCTACAGCGTTGGGGCAACGCTGTGTTTCTGGACGGTCAAGCAACCCGAGGTGATGAATGCGTTCACGATTGGCGGTCAGCAACTCACGAGCTATCCGCTGAGCATCTTCGACGAGCTGGTGCGGATCATCTTCTTGAGCGTGGTACCGCTCGGCGCCATCATCTACCCGGCAGCCCTGACGATCCTCGGGCGCAGCGACCCGCTGGGCATTCCGGCCACGTTGATCTGGCTTGCGCCGTTGATCGCGGCAGCATGTGCGGCCGTTGCCTGGCGTTTCTGGACAGTTGGGGTCGCGCATTATCAGAGTAGCGGCACCTGAGTGCTGCGACACGACCGATTGCAGCCGGGGCTGCGCAATGAAGTGGTGGTGTGCAGCGAACGTCATGCCCCGAGGTGAGCAGCCAAGCCATGATGTCAGGCATGGGCTGTCGGTGGCGCCGCTGTCCGACGCCGTCGGGCCACCGAAGGCACACCGCGCGGAACGGCGATGCACTGCATGCGCCTCGCACCAACGACGGGCAGCATGACGCATGCAGCGGGGGCAACGCTCACGGCGCGGCGACAGTCGCCCGCACGAGGTAAGCACCCTCGCCCAGGCTGCCATCCACAAAGCCAATGGCGAAGATGCGGCCCGGGGTACGCCAGCCCAGCGTGCTGAAGGTATCGCCTTCGGTGCGCAGTGCATCGACCGGCTGCCAGCCGGTGCGTTCGAGCTCGGCATCGAAGTGCGCGCGAATGTCATTCCACGTCGTCGTGTCCGGTACCCGGTTGGGCTCGATGGTCGGTGCAGTTGGTTCGATCGCCAGTGCCATCGCAAAACTGCCCACCAGTGCCTGTGCGATCGTCGGGGCGTCGGCGGCAGAGACGGTACTTGCCTCGGGGAATGGTGTGATCGCGGGCGGTGTGGTGCTGGTGCCGCACGCGGCGAGCAGCACCAGGCTACTGATCAGGATCAGGTGTCGCAGCATGACAAACCTCGGCTCATGGTTGCTTGCGTCGTCTCAGTATGCTACGCACGACGATCAGGCATGGATGGTGCAGCCTGCGCAGCGCAGGCAGTGGGTGGCAGGATGATCGACCACACGCTGCGAGCGTGCGGCCGTGCGGCGACAGCAGCAGGAGAACCCGCCCGATGGCTCTGATCGATGTCCACGAGCTGCGCAAAGTCTATCGCGTCGCACAGCCGGCGCGCCGTCGTCGCGAGCAGCTGTGGCGATTCATTCGCCCGATCACGCGCGACGTCGTGGCGGTCGACGCCGTCTCGTTTCGCATCAACGCCGGCGAGCTCGTCGGGTATCTCGGGCCGAATGGTGCCGGCAAGTCGACGACGCTCAAGATGTTGACCGGGATTCTGGTGCCGACCGCTGGCGCGATTCGTGTTGGGCAGGCGGTGCCGCATCGCGATCGCCAGGCATACGTGCGGCAGATCGGCGTCGTCTTCGGTCAGCGCTCCCAGCTGTGGTGGGACCTGCCCACCATCGAATCGTTCGAGCTGCTGCGGCACGTGTATGCGGTGCCACTGGCGCGCTGGCACGAGAACATGCGCACATTTCGCACGCTGCTCGACCTCGATTCGTTCTTGCAGACACCCGTTCGGCAGCTGTCGCTGGGCCAGCGCATGCGTGCTGATCTGGCCGCAGCACTGCTGCACGATCCCATGGTGCTGTTCCTCGATGAGCCGACGATCGGGCTCGACGTCGTGGCACGACAGCGGATCCGCGAGTTTCTGGGCGAGATCAACCGTGAACGCGGGGTCACCATCGTGCTGACCACCCACGATCTGGGCGATATCGAGCAGCTCTGCCAGCGTGTGGTCCTGATCGATCACGGACGCGTGGTCTTCGATGATGGGCTGCGCGCATTGCGCGAGCAGTACGGGCGAGAGCGCCGTCTGGTCGTCGAGCTGGATCAAGGTGATCCACCGATCGCGCTGCTGGCCCAACTGCCCGGCGTGCTGCACCTCGAACACGATGCCACGCGCCTATCGCTCACGTTCGATCGCCAGACAACGTCGGCGGCTGCACTGATCGCCCGGGTGGTGCAGCACCTGACCGTGCGCGATCTGGCGGTGGAAGAACCGGCGATCGAGCAAGTTCTGCGGGCGATCTACGCCGCATCTGCCGTCGTGGATCAGCGCCGCGACGACCGGTGACGCGCACCGATCGTCGCAGCCACCGCTGCCCAGTGGTCGCCGCCGACAGCGTCCGCCGCGTCAGGCCGCCGGCGCCGTGCGGGTGGCGCGCCACAGCAGGGCGTAGCCAACGAGTCCGGCGATCAGCGAAGCGCCGAGGATGCCGATCTTCGCCGCTTCGAGTTGTGCCCCCGTGCCAAAGCCCAGCGTCGCCATGAACAACGACATCGTGAATCCGATGCCGGCGAGGAAACCGACTGCGATGATCTGGTTCCAGCTGACACCACGTGGTAATGTCGCGATCCCGCTGCGTATCAGCAGGAACGTGGCCAGCGTGATGCCGATCGGCTTCCCGAC
>CAIQIY010000275.1 GCA_903871975.1 uncultured Chloroflexota bacterium
CCATGCCCGCACGCGGCAGCAACCAGCGCTGGTCGCCGTCACCGTGCGCTCTGGCGCCTGCCCCGCGATACCGCGCGTGGTGCCTTGGACGGGGGGCGTCAGCGATCACCGCGCAGCCGGATGATCTCGGGCTGAACCACCTGCAGACGCCACGGTGGCAGACCAGCGCAAAGCGACTCGACGTCATCGGCGACGAAGCGCCCCACCGTACGCAACGCTTCGCCCATCGCGCCGGCGCGATGCGAGCTCAGCACGACATTGGGGAGCTGCCGGATCGGATGGTCATCGGGCAGCGGCTCTTCCGGAAAGACATCGATGGCAGCGCGGAAGCGACCGGCGGCGAGGCACTCGGTGAGCGCAGCGAAATCGACCAGATGCGCGCGGCTGAGCAGCACCAGCACGGCATCGGGGTGAATCTGCTCGAGCAGCGCGCGATCGAGCAACGCCTGGTTCGACGCGCTCGGGATCGCCAACACGAAGATGACGCGCGATGTCGCGAGCAGCGTCGTCAGATCGACGGCGGCGACATCGTGGGCATGCAACGCTGCAGTGGTGAGCCAGGGATCGTACGCCTGCAGCACACATCCAAACGGCTTGAGCAACGCCGTGAGGGCGCGTGCCAGCCCGCCGAACCCGATCATACCGACCGACTTGCCATAGAGCGTGAAGGGTTCCCCGATCACCGTACGAAAGTCGGTATGACTCCAGTTGGGCACGCCCCCGCGGAACGACTGGTCGGTCCAGCCAATCTGCCGCGCGCTGGCGATCGCCAAGCCGAGGCCGAGCTCGGCGACGGCTGGCCCGAAGGCTGGCGCGCAGCTCAACACGCGCACGCCGCGCGCAACACACGCCGCGTAATCCAGATGCTGCGGCGGTGGAGCACTGCCACCGACTTCGATGATGGCGCGCAGCCGCGGAAAACGCTCGGGTGAACCATGGCGCCAGCTGCCGCAGATGATGAGCTCGACATCGTCGGCCAGTGCGGTGATCACCGCATCGGGTGCAGCTTCGTCGCGGCCCCAGCGTACATCGCCGGCAGCAGCGATACGCGCCAGATCGGCATCGCTGAAGATCGTCGCGTGCCGGCGGAATGCCGGATCGAGCAGAATGACCGGTCGCATCTGATTCACTCCTGGCTCTGATGGCCGATGGAGACCAGCGCCTCGGCCACTTGGCCGTGCGGCTGCCCATCGATCCAGAGTTCGACCGCAATTGGCTGGCAGACACACGATCCGGCGGGTGTGAGCTGCAGCGTAGCAGTGAGCTCGGCATGCGGCGCAGCATCACCCTGCCAGGGCTCGCCGTGCCATCCAGCCGGGCCAACCAGGCGCAACGCGAGGCGGGCGGCGCGGGGCAGCGGATTGCGCACTGTCGCCTGCACGGCAAACGTTTGGGCCGTTGGCAGCGTCGTGCGATAGGGCCAAATCCAACCACCCCAGCTGTCGATGTCGCGATGCGGCTGATCATCGTCCAATGGCATGATCATACGATGCAGTGCCACATAGTCATCGGCGTGGCGTTCGACGAGCGCGAAGAACGACTCGTCGGTCCACATCGCTGGTTGATGCCCCGAGAGCACCACGTCGGGGCGCCAGCGCAGCAACCACTCTGCACTCAGGCGAAAGCCGTCGAGCATGGCGCCGTTGCGGTAGACATGATTCTGCATGACCTGTTTGCCGTCCCAGCGACGCAGATCGGTCGCCCAGCGGCCATCGGCGTCGAGGAAGAAGTACTGATCGCCGGTGTGTGCAACGCGCAGCCCATCGACTTCGAAGCCGATCAGTGCGGCAAAGCGGGTATGACCATTCATCGGGGCGAAATGAAAACGATACTCGTGCCACTGCACGATTTCATCGAGAGCGATGCGGCGATCGACGCGCAGCGGCTCGGGCCAATCGCAGGGAAAGCAGTGCGCTTCCGGCTGCTCGAGCAGCATGGCAAATGGCTCGGGGGCCCAGCAGGCCGTGTCGTGCAGCCGTTGCAGCAGCGGTACACCGCAGACATGATCATCGTGGAAGTGGCTGAGCAGCACGACGGCGATCCGCTCGATGCCGGTGGCATTACGCAAGGCCTGCAGGCTATGCAAGAGAGCCCGCCGTCGGTAGGGTTTGCTGTATGCCGGTGCCAGGACGCCGCGCGCCTCGTGATAGCCGTAATTGATCACCAGCACCTCACCGGCATCGCTGACGAGAAACCAGTTGATGCTTGAGGTCTGTGTGGTCATCCAGACATGCTCGCTCACGCGTTGCAGCGCCGGGCCATCGAAGCGATCGAGCATGGCACGCTCCTCGGGCCGGCCGGCGCACAGCAGGCGCAGGTGGTGCTGCAGCAGCGCCAGCGCCGCATCACAGCCGCCGTCGAGTGGCGGGCCGAGGCTCGGCAGCAGCAGGACGGGAGCACATGCACGCAAGGCTGCGGCCGAGCCATACGCCGCCACTGCACCACCGAGATCGTTGTAGTTGTACTGAAGCGGCGCGATGCGTGCCAGCCGACCCGGCGAGTGCAGCGCCTCGGCGCAACAGATCACCAGGCCATCGGGTGCGTGATAGCCGACACCAATCTGGTTGATGGTGACGCCCGGCAGCGGAATGATCTCGAGTGTCAGGCCGGCGAGCTCAAGGCGCTGGTAGTCGTGCAACACGCCAGCGAGCACCGTGGGCTCGATCGGCGCGAACAGATCCCAGTAGTTGTCGTAGATCAGGTAGGTGTCGCGGCGCCGAACGTGCTCGGCAGGATCGGCGATGATGGCGGCCTCGCCGGCCGGCGCATAGACCGCGATGCCGGCCCGCGCCGCAGCGGCCGCACCGGCGCTGTGGTCGCGGAAGAAGTGTGTGCAGATGACCGCGACTGGTGGCACCGGCAACGCTGCTCGCTCGTCGAGCCAGGCACCACTACCGGCATTGATCACCACACACCCCGTCGGACCAATCAGTGCATAGACCTGGCAGCTGTCGGGCCAGAGCCAGACGTCGGGACGAACCTGGTGCCAGTGCATGGATACACTCCTGCGCTCAGATGCCTCTGTCGCGCATCATCGCACAATCTGCCACGCGGTGCCACCGGCAGCCATGCTTCGGGCTGCAGCATGCCGTTGTGTCCTGCCAGCCACGCGATGGCCGGTCACCGTAGGATCAGTGGGTCTCGGCATGTCATATCGCACGACGATGGCACGACAACAATCGTATGTCTGCCTGCCAGCATGCCGGCGCAGTGCTATACTGAGCTGCCCGTACACATGCAACGGTACGCTCGGCGACAGAGATCGAACGAGACAGCGACGATGAGCCATTTGTTGTATTTCTGGCGCGGCGACAACTACCAGAACGACCTGGACGCCGGCATGGCATTCCATTTGAATCAGCGCAGCGCTACGCTCCACCAGGTCGCCATCGGCGAACACGTATGGGCATTCACCCGCACAAGCGACCGCCGCTATGTCCTGGCTGCGGACCTGGTGATCACAGCGCTGACGTACAACATGGCCGGCTACGCATACGGTGGCTATCGCGTGTGGGGTGATCTGGTGCACTCGCGATATTTTGCTGCGGCTGGCCAGGCAGACGTCAGCCCACTCCTGCGCGATCTGGGCGTCCGCACCGGTAACCCCACGGCACCCATTGGTCAGGCGTTTCAGGGTGAACGTGCGGTGCGCGTGCTCGATGTCGCAGCACACCACCGGCTGCAGGCGCACGCAGCCGATCTGGCACTCGAGCCGCGTGCGCAGCTGTGCCCCGAGCCGATCCTCGAGACGATCGTCGCCGAACCCGCTGATTCGGGCATCGCCGGGCTGCTGCAGATCGCCCGGCAGCATCTGGCGACATGGCGCGCCGACGAGATCGGCAGCGATGCACTGCGGACCGGCTTCCGCGATGCGGCACAGCTCCTGCGGGAACGCTATCTGGGGCGGTGTCAACTCAGCGGCTGGGACCCACGGCGCGAGCTGGGGCTCGACCTGTGCGAAGTGCACCACGTCCGCTGGTTGTCGCGCGGCGGCAACCCGACGCTCGACAACATGGTGCTGGTAGCGCCCAATCTGCACCGCCACATCCATGCGGTTGATGCCGCATTCTGTGCTGCGACTCGCGGCTTCTGGCTCGGTGATCGCTGGATGCCGCTGCTCCTCGACCAGCATCCCATACAACCATGACGTGCCAGCCACACCAGACTGCTCAGGTTCGATCAATCCGGCCAATAACTCACCACCCGACCACGCGGATCAACGAGTACACCGGGATCGGGATTGCCATTGCTCCAGATCGATTCACCAGCATCGTTGGCGATGACGCGCTCCTCATCGGGCGCCAAGCTGCCGTCGAGCGTGGCATGGCGCTGCCCACCGGCGATACTGCAGATCCACCAACCATCGAGCGTGATCGGGCGAGCCCCGACGTTGCGGATGGTCACCGTCTCGCGCAGCTTGTCGATCGCGACGATCGCGACCGGCGCATTCGGCGCCCGTGATCCATCGCCCGGGCAACCAGCAGCATCGGTGGGAATGCTGGTGCGCGCCACATCAGCCGCATCGTCATCGCGGGGACCTGTCACATCGCCCCGCGGATCATCGGCACACGCACCAGCCGCCCACATCCCCCGCCCGGCGGCGCGCGCCTGCTCCTCGGCCTCGCGAAATGCCGCGCTGTGGGCATGCGGAGACCGTGTGTTGAATGCCGTGGCGTACCCCTGCGCGATCAATTCGTGATTCACCAGCGTGCCATCATCGAGCCAGACGAGCGCGAGCCAACGATCGTAGCGATCGACCGCATCCTGCGACGGATCCGTCGCCCAGCGCACGCTGCGCCCCTCGACCAGCTCGCGCAGGAATGATGATGCTTCCGGACCGTAACACTCGACCGGGTTGGTCGGATGGACCGACTCCGGCGTGTCGACCCCCAACAGACGTACGCGCCGCGCCTCGCCAGCTACGACGATGTCGAGCGTATCACCGTCGATGACCCGCGACACACGACCCGCGATCTGCTCCTCCGTCCAGTCATCACCCGGCGGGACATCACCCGGCGGGGCATCACCCGGCGGGACATCACCCGGCGGGGCATCACCCGGCGGGGCCGTGCACGCGATCAGCACCAGCAGCACCGCTACGCACAGCACGACGATCCGGCGCCACAACAACGTCATCACGTTCATCACAATATCCCTGCTATTGGTCATGTCATCTGCACCGATCGCCAGCACAGGAACAGCCGAACCACCAAAGCACGACGAGCGGCATGCGCAGACACGGCCAACGGGATCATACGGTGATCACTCCTCCATCGTCAAGCACCATGCATCGTTTTGTTTACGTCAACCCGCGTCGACACCAAAGCACAGACGAGCGCGACGCAGCTCTGTACCCGCCAGTGTTGCATCAGCCCTGGTGCCCTCCAGCCCTCCAGCTTCCAGCTTGCCCACGCTGCGCCAGTGTGCTATACTCGGGGCGTCGCTGGACCCGACGCTGAACGCATCTCGTGAAAGGGCGCGACGTTGCTCGACTCTTATGCATTCATCGGCGTATTCTTCATCGCCGCACTGGTCTTCCCGCTCGTGCCGCTGATCGCCGCCTGGCGGCTCCGGCCGCAGCGCAGCACCCCGATCAAGCGTGACACCTACGAGTGTGGCCTCGAGGTTGTCGGCGGCACACGCGTACCATTCAACGTGCAATACTACATGTACGCCCTCGCGTTCGTAATCTTCGACGTCGAGGTCGTAGTGCTGTACCCATGGGCTGTCGCCTACGGCCAGCTGGGGCTGTTCGCGCTGGTTGCAATGTCGGTATTCATCGTCATCCTCGTCTTCGGCCTCGTCTACGAATGGAAGAAGGGCGCCCTGGAGTGGGCATGAAGGCGAGGGAGCGATGGCAACGGAACCACAACTCGCAGCCGAACGTCACGGGGTCTTCCTGACGACCGTCACGCGGCTCTACAACTGGGGCCGACGTTCCTCGGTCTATCCGCTCTCATTCGGGCTGGCATGCTGTGCCATCGAAATGATGGCCACCGGCATGGCGCGGGTCGATCTCGCGCGGTTCGGCGCCGAGATGTTCCGTGCATCGCCACGTCAGGCCGATCTGATGATCGTCGCCGGCACGGTGACGAAGAAGATGGCGCCACAGGTCGTCAGGCTCTACAACCAGATGCCCGAACCACGATACGTCATCTCGATGGGGGCCTGTGCCACCTCGGGCGGGCCATTCCGCGACGGCTACAACGTACTGCGCGGCATTGACCTGCTCATTCCGGTAGATGTATACGTGCCCGGATGCCCACCGCGGCCCGAGGCACTGCTGCACGGCCTGATGACGCTCCAGGCGCAGATCGACGCCCAGCGGCTCGATGCAGTGCGCTGGTACAGCGACCGTGAGGCGCGCGACCACCCGGTGCCGACGCTCGGGCAACACGGCTTGGCGATCGACGGCCAAACGATCGACCCCATCGGCGGATTGCCGTTGCTCAGCCCGCTGACCTCGCCGCATGCCGAGGCGCACCGTTCGGGCCAGCTCGAACATCCGCAGGAGATCCGGCTGTTTCCGATCATGGACGACCTCGTCGAGCGCGAGACACCATGGCGTGCCCGTGGCGTCGCCCGCGAGATCGCTGCCGACGATCTGAAGCGCGGGGGCAATCATGAGTGATCAACCGGGCGAACGCCTGATCGCCGCATCGCCAGCCGCATGGCGCGACGCGACGCGGCTTGAGGCACACGGAGATCATCTGCCGGCTGTCGCGCGGGTGGTGCGCGACCAGCTGGGGTATGACATGCTCACCAACCTGACTGCCGTCGACGACCTGGCGCGCGGCGAGATCGAGGTCATCTATCACGTGGTATCGCTGGCGGGTGGCGCGCCACTCGCCTTTCGGGCGCGCACCCCGCGCGACGCCGCCCGATTGCCATCGCTGGTCGCATGCTGGCCCGGCGCCGAACTGCAGGAGCGCGAGGCCTACGATCTGTTCGGCGTGGTGTTCGACGGCCACCCCGATCTTCGGCGCATTTACCTGTGGGATGACTTCATCGGGCACCCGATGCGCCGCGACTTTCCGCGGCAAGGCGACAAGTACATCGCAGGCGCCGGCGAGGAATGACGATGAGCGCGCACGAGTCACACCTGCTGCAGGTAAACATTGGCCCACAGCACCCCAGCACGCACGGCGTGTTTCGCATGGAAGTCACGCTCGATGGCGAGACCGTCGTCGCGTTGCGGCCAGTGTTCGGCTACCTGCACCGCAATCACGAACAGCTCGCCGAAGCATCAAGCTACATCCAGACGATGCCATACACCGATCGACTGGATTACTTCAACTCCATGACGAGCAACTATGGCTACGCGCTGGCAGTCGAACGGCTCGCCGGCATCGACGTGCCGCAGCGTGCCAACTACATTCGGGCGCTGATGTCGGAGCTCACCCGCATCCTCAACCACGCCACCGCCATCGGCTTCATGATCAACGACATGGGAGCATGGCACACGGCACTGCAATTCGGCATGCGCGAACGCGAGAAGATCCTCGATCTGTTCGAGATGGCCAGCGGCGCACGCATGATGTGCAACTACTTCCGCTTCGGCGGCGTGGTACGTGATCTCCCACCGGAGTTTCTGCCATATTTCGACCAGTTGATGCGTGGATTACCGGCATTCTTCGATGAATTTGAGCGACTATTGCGCGACAACGAGATCATCGTCGCGCGGTCGAGCGGCATCGGCATCCTGCCACGCGAGGTCGCTGCCGGCTACAGTGTCACCGGGCCGGTGCTGCGTGGTTCGGGCATTCCATACG
Organism: uncultured Chloroflexota bacterium; assembly: GCA_903871975.1. Lineage (GTDB taxonomy): Bacteria > Chloroflexota > Chloroflexia > Chloroflexales > Roseiflexaceae > CAIQIY01. Next base: position 7,773 of record CAIQIY010000275.1, read on the forward strand.
ATATCCGCCGTGCCGAGCCATACGGCATCTACGGCGAGCTGGCATTCGACATCCCCGTCGGATCGGTCGGCGACGTGTATGATCGCACGCTGGTGCGGTTTGCCGAGATGCGCCAGAGTTATCGCATGCTGCAACAGATCCGCGAGCGGCTGCCCGACACCATCGGCGGGCACATCAACCCGGCGATGGCCAACTTCGGCAAGCAGAAAGCATTGCGCCCACCGGCCGGCGAAGCATACGCCCGTGTCGAGTCGCCCAAAGGCGAACTCGGATTCTACCTGGTGAGCGATGGTTCAACCCGGCCGTACCGTTACAAGGTGCGGGCGCCATCGTTCATCAACCTGACGCCGCTCGGAGCGATGTGCCGTGGGCATCTGCTGGCCGATGTCGTCGTCATTCTGGGCAGCATCGACATCGTGATGGGTGAAGTCGATCGCTGAGCGATCGATGCGGAAAGGGCGGTGAGCGATGTCCAGCGAACAACAACCCGGCGTCATCGTGGTCGATCGCGGCCATCCGGCGACGCGCGACGGTCGTGGCCTGGCGCGCGGCATCGGTGTCGTGTTGCGCCACCTGCGCGACGCATTTGGCCAGCGGCTCGAGCGCCCCGAACAGACGAGCGGCGTGTTCACCGTGCAGTACCCCGAGGAGCGCACGCCACTGCCCGAGGCATCGCGCAACCTGCCGATCCTGCTGTTCGACGACGAATCCGGCCACGAGCTGTGTACTTCGTGTTACCAGTGCGAACGGATCTGTCCGCCGCAGGTAATCCACATCACCCAGGCACGCGATCCGGCCAGCGGCAAGGCCGTGCCGGCGATCGATGAATTCATCCTCGAGTACGACGCGTGCATGAGTTGCGGCCTATGCGCCGAGGTGTGCCCATTCGATGCAATCAAGATGGATCACGCCTTTGAGCTCGCGACAGCGACGCGCGATCCGCTGACGGTCGACCGGGCGGGCCTCGCGCGGCCGGTGTCGTACTACGCGCAGCTGGCGCCACAAGCATGGGCCGAGGCCCATGATGGCGCGATGAAGAAGCTCCAGGGTAGCCGGAAGCGACGCACGGGTACAGTCGGAATCACGCCGGCACGCGCGGCGGCGATGACGCCCGCCAGCGAGCCGGTCAGCGCAGCACCGGCACCCGCCAGCGACGACAAGGCCGCGCGGCTCGCCGCCATCCGGGCGCGCAACGCGGCGGCCAGTGATGCGACACCAGCACCCACCGATGGCGCAGCACCGGCCCCAACCAGCAGTGGGCAGGCACCCGCCAGCGACGACAAGGCCGCGCGGCTCGCCGCCATCCGAGCGCGCAACGCGGCGCGGCAACGCGAGGGAGGCGACTCGTGAGGTATCCCAACGTCGTCAGCCAGATCCTCGTCATCGAGCAGGCACCCGGCTGGCTCGTCGCCGCGCTGAATCACGCCATCATCGCCGGCATCCTGCTCATCGCCGGCGCCACCACGATGATGCTGCAAGTCTGGGTCGAGCGGCGCGTCATCGCGCGCATGCAGGACCGACTGGGACCCAATCGGGTCGGGCCGGAAGGGATCCTGCAATCGATCGCCGACGGCATCAAGATGTTCACAAAGGAAGACATCGTCCCACGCGCAGCCGACCGCTGGGTCCATCTGCTGGCGCCGATCGTCGCGCTCGCGCCGATCGCGATGATGCTGGCTGTCCTGCCATGGGGCCGCGGCCTCGTCGCGGTCGATCTCGAGGTCGGTGTCCTGTACATCGCGGCCGTCTCATCGATCTCGGGCGTCGGGCTGATGATGGCGGGCTGGGGATCGCGCAACACCTTTGCGCTCCTGGGTGCAATGCGTTCGATCGCGCAGCTCATCGCCTACGAGATCCCGTTGATCATTGCGCTGCTCGGCATCGTCCTGCTGACCGGTGGCATGTCGCTGGCGCGCATGCCCGAGTTGCAGGCCGGCGTCCCATTGTTCGGCAGCAGCATTCCCGGCGCGCCCGACCTCGGGCTCGGCTGGTTCATCTTCACGCCGGTCGGTCTGCTCGGTGGCATCATCTTCTTCATCTGCGCCCTCGCCGAAGGTGAGCGCACCCCATTTGACATTCCCGAAGCCGATTCCGAGATCGTCGCCGGATACATGACCGAATACAGCGGCATGAAGTTCGCGGTCTTTTACATTGCGCAGTACCTGCTCAACTTCGCGCTGGCAGTGCTGACCGCCGTCGTCTTTCTGGGTGGTTGGCAAGGGCCAGGCGTCGCCTGGCTCGCCGATGCGGGGCTGGGCGCGGCAGCCAGCCTGCTGTCGCTCCTCTGGTTATTGCTCAAAGCCTGGGCCATCTTCGTCCTGATGGTCATCATCAGGGCAGCAGTGCCACGGTTGCGCGTCGACCAACTGATGGCATTCGCCTGGAAGTAC
>CAIQIY010000276.1 GCA_903871975.1 uncultured Chloroflexota bacterium
CCAGCTGGTCGGCCAAGGTCTGCATCACAAAGCGATCGCTACGCTGGAATCGACCAACCTCGGTGCTCTGGACATCGAGCACACCGATCAGCGCATCGCCAAAGCGAAACGGCACCGCCAGCTCGGCGCGTGTCTCGGGATCATCGCTGATGTAGCGGGAATCCTCGCGCACGTCATTGACCATGATCGCCTCGCCGCCGATCGCCGCCGCGCCAATCAGGCCACTGCCGGTGATCGTCGGCTGGAACTCGTGCCACGGCAACAGGCGCGGGTCGGCGGTGCTGGCACGGAACACCAGCGTCGCGCCTTCGAGCACGTAGATGTGCACCGGATGATAGCCGAAGCGCTCGCGGATGAGGTGCACGACCGAAGCGAGCAGCTCGTCGAGGTCGCGGATGGCACTGATGCGTTCGCTCACCGCCTGAATGGCCTGCAGCTGGACGGCACGCTCGCGGGCTTCGGCGAAGACGCGGGCGCGCGAGATCGCCGTCGCCGCCTGGTCGGCGATCAGCGACAGCAGGCGCAGATCGTCGGCATCGAACGCGCCAATCTGCTCACTCTGGATCGACAAGCTGCCGATCATGGTGCCGCCATCGAGCAGCGGGACATAAATACCGGAGCGTGGTGGCCGGTCGCTCTGGTAGCGTGGTCGCGCCGGCAGCTGTGCCATCTCGCTGGCAAAGTCGCGCACCAGCAGCGGCTCGCGGCTCTGCCGCATCCACCCGACGATGCCGTCGCCGGCGGGAACGTTGACGGTGAGCGCTGGCAGGTGGACGCGCTGCTGGACGCGCACCAGCAGCGTGTAGGTGTCGCTGCCCGGTTCGAACAGGCCGAGATGAAACCAGGCGGTATCGACGACACGGCTGGCCTCGCGGTAGATCAATTGGGCAAGTGCATCGACGTCGAGCTCGGCATGAATGATCGCACGGCTCGTCTCGTTGAGCAGTGCCAGCTCGCGAACCGCCCGCGACTGTCGGCGCAGGTCGATGACGCTGCGCCGCACGACCAGGCTCAGCGCCAGCAGGGCACCGGCGGCGATCGCGCTGGCGGCTGCGCCGAGCTCGAGCGCGCCGCGCGCGCCGAGCCAGGCCAGCGGGAGTGGCGCGAGATCGATCGCCAGGATGGGGCCGCGGGCGCTGTGCCACCAGGTGATCACGCCGCTGCGACCACCCTGGATGGCTTCGCGCAGCACGCGATTGAGCTGGATCACGCCGCTGGCGGTCAGCGCCAACGCGGCGAATGCCACGAGGTCGGCGCGTGGATCGCCGAACCAGGCCGCCGCCTGCACCCCGCCGAGGACCGCGATGATGCGCACGCCACTGCGCAGCAGCGGCCGCGCCAGCCACGGCCCGAACCGCAACGGCGTAGCGCTGCGCGCCGCAAACAGCACACCCGTCAGCCCGGCCGTCACGCCAGCCAGCAGCGCACCGGGCACGGCGCCGAGGATCAGCACGGCGGCCAGCATCACGACGCCGACGAGGCTGTGGGGATCCGCCGGCGGTACGCGAATGCGGGCTGCCTCGACGATCAGCGCCAAGCCGAAGAGCACCACGGCGGCGACGGATGGCATGACCGGCTGCCACACCGCGGCCAGCCATGCCCAGCCGCTCAGGCCCAGCAGCAGCGCATAGCCGGTGACGGCACGATGTCGCGTCATGGTTGCACCCACCGCCCGCACCATCCGGCGGCCCGTCGCTCAGGCCTCACGGGCCGGCCCGCCGAACGCCCGCAGACCATCGGCGGCAGTCGGGTGAATCGGGAACAGCTGCACGAATCCGGTGAGGGCGAAGACCTCGGCGACCAGCGGCTGGAGTGCGCACAACCGCAGTTCGCCGCCGGCGGCCCGCACGCGCCGCAGGAGCACGATCAGGTCGCGCAGCCCACTGCTGCTGACAAAGCTGACATCGCCGAAATCGAGCAGCACCGCGCGTGCGCCATCGTCGAGCGCTGCGCGTACCGGCGCCAACGCCGCGGCGCTGTGGCGCGCATCGAGGCGCCCGTGCAGCACGAATTGACGCACTGCCGGTGCCCGGATCGGTCGGCGGCGCGCCATGCGTACGACATTCACCCCCGGCGCCTCACGCGTGAATGCGACGGTGTCCATCAGCTGATCGATGAGGTACAACCCAAGGCCGCCGCCATCGCGCTCCTCGAGCGGTGCGTCGATCCGCGGCCGTGGCACGGTAGCCGGGTCGAACGGCTGGCCGGTGTCGCGCAATTCCACGCTGAACGTGGCGTCGTCGAACCACCAGCTCACGTCGATCGAGCCGGGCGACGTGGCCGGGTATGCGTGCTGGATGATGTTCGTCGCCGCTTCGTCGACAGCGAGCTGCACCTGCCAGCTGCCGCGCTCGTCGAAGCCGGCATGCTCGAGGCCGGCACGCACGAACGCGCTGATCGCCGCCAGGGCATCGAGTTCGGCAGCGATGGTGAGCGTGTCCCGCAGCATGGCCTGGGGCTCAGAATGAGCCGATGGCGTCGACGACGTCATCGTAGATCTGGAACAGGTTGGTGAATCCGGTCAGGTCGAAGACGTCCTTGATGCGCAACGGCAGACGCGCCAGCCGCAGATCGCCGGCCTCGAGGTCCGGCAGCCGCCGGTCGCGGGCACGCTTGCGGGCCTCGATCAGCACGCGCAAGCCAGGGCTCGAGACGTACTCCAGTTCGGCGAGATCCAGCACGATGCGGCTGCGCCCCTGATCGAACAGCGCCTCGATGCGCTGGCGTAGCTGCGGTGCGTGCATCGCGTCGAGCCGCCCGCGCAGCTCGAGCAGGTCGGTGCGGTTGAAGCTGCGATGCGTGATCTCGAGGTGTGTGGTCTCCATCGATCGCTCCTTGTGTCTTGATGACGCCGCGAGTGATACCGGCAACATGCGTCGTCGCCGCGCTCAGGGGAGCGCGACGCAGTTGCCGCTGCCCGGCTGAATGCTGTGGTCTTCGTTGGCGACGAGCGCACACATCTGGCTGGCACCGGCTGGCCGCTCGGCGAGGGTGTAGCCGGTGAAGGGCCGCGGCCCGCCGTATACGACCCACGGACCGCCACCTGGTAATCCGGCATTCCCGGGTGCGACGGTGTCGAAGAAGAAGTGTACGTGCACGCCAGGGAGTTGCTCGGTGTAGGCGTAGGTCGCGTACTCGACGATGTAGCGATTGGTGTAGCTGTCGATGCTGATGGCGTCGATGCGCACGCTGAGCGCCGGTACGGCGGTGGGCGCTGGCTCGGTGGGCACGGCGGTGGGCGCCGGCTCGGTGGGCACGGCGGTGGGCGCGGGCTCGGTGGGCACGGCGGTGGGCGCTGGCTCGGTGGGCACGGCGGTGGGTGCC
>CAIQIY010000277.1 GCA_903871975.1 uncultured Chloroflexota bacterium
CGGATAGCCTTCCTCAGTGTGCTGCAACCTGTTGCAGGATGGTCAGGGTTTGTTGTGCGCAGTGCTCCCAGGTGAATGTCGCGGCACGTTGCCGACCAGCGATGCTCAAGCGCTGGCGCAGCGCGCTGTCGTGGCTGATCCGGCCGAGGCCCGCGGCGATCGCCGCAGTGTCGCCAGGATCGACCAGCACGGCAGCATCGCCGGCAACCTCGGGCAGCGCCGAGGTGTTGGCGGTGAGTACGGGCGTACCGGCGGCCATCGCCTCGAGGACTGGCATGCCAAATCCTTCGTAGAGCGACGGAAACACGAAGGCGGTGGCGGCAGCATACAGCGCCGGCAGGTCGCGATCGGCGAGATACCCCGTGAAGCGCACACGGTCGGCGATGCCGAGCTCGGCAGCCCGACGCTCGATTGGCTCGGCCAGCCAGCCGCGGCGCCCGACGATGACCAGGCGTGGTGCGTCGGGTGTGGCGGCGAGTGCATCGATCAGGCGCAGCAGGTTCTTGCGTGGCTGCACGGTCCCGATGCACAGCAGGTAGGGTGCGGTGCCGATCAGTGCGGCGATGCGTTCGCGTGCAGCATCGTCGGGTGGTTGGGCGAAGCGGGCTGCGACGCCGTGGTGCACCACGCTGATCCGTGCCGGATCGATGCGTAGGTGTCGTATCAGCGCATCGCGCGTCGCCATCGAGATGGCAATCACGTGGTGGGCGACCTGTGCGCTCCAGCGTGTGCTGAGGGCCAGGCTGATGCGTTGCGCCCGGGTGTGGTGCTCGGGAAAGGCCAGGTATCCCAGGTCGTGGATCGTCACGACGCCCCGAGTACGCCGCGCCAATGGCAACGCCAGCGGCAGGACATGCGCCGGCACGAACAGGACGTCGGGTGGTGCGCGCAGGATCTCGGCCGACAGCCGCGCATGGGTCCATAGCCGCCGTGATGGCATGACGCGCAGGGTGAAGTTGTCGCCGAGCGGCGGCAGGCTCGTTGGTGTCATTCCGGCATATAACCGGAATGCCTGCCGCGTCTCGATGCGCGCGATGGCTGCCAGCAGCTCGTAGGTGTACTGCTCGGTGCCGGTGCGCGTGTGGGTTGCGAGGCGACTGATGTCGATCCCGATGGGCATGTCGCTGCCGATGCTCCGCTGGCGGCCGGCGAACCACACCGGACATTGAATCATACCACGCCCCGTGTCGCTGTGGTGCCCGGCATATCTGTCATGGTAATCCTGGTGGCGGGTGCCTGGGCATGCCCGCATACCATCATGGCAGCCCGGACCATGCGCCAGCACGATGGCGCTGCCCCGATTCGTGCCACCGTGTGAGCGCACAGGCCGCGACGTGCGATGCACGGTGGCCGGTGGCGATTGACCGACCAGCGCCCGGTGGTGTATTGTGGCCGCAGCGGAGCCAGCCGGGCCGTTGGCAGCGGTCGGCATCGCCGCGGCGTCGCGCGTCGCCGTGTGTTCGCGCCGGGCAGCGTCGTTGGTCATCGGCGCCGCCTGCGGTGGGCGGCCGGACACCGGCCGCGTGTGCTTGATCGGCTACGGCCCGTCGTGTTCGCGCTGGGCATGTGTGTGTCTGCATGGGCGATCGCTGGTGCGTCAGCGGGCGCACAATCGCGCGGTCACGGCTGCCTGCCCGCGCTACCATCCTGCAACGCAGCCAGGGAGAGCATGATGACGCCGACGCTGTTGATCTTCGTCACCGCGCTGCTCGGCGCGCTGCTTGGCACGCCGCTGGCACGACGGCTCGCGCTGCGCAGCGGCATGGTCGATATGCCCGCTGCGCGCAAACCGCACGCCGCCCCCGTGCCACTGCTCGGCGGGCTGGCCATCTATGCGGCGTTCATCCTGGCGCTCGTCGTCGCGGGGGATCGGGCGACCATCCGCGAAGCCATCGGCATCATGCTGGGCGCGACGATCGTCTCGCTGACCGGGCTGGTCGATGACCGCTGGCACCTCGGTGCAGCGAGCAAACTCCTCGCACAGTCGACCGCAGCGATCGTCACCATCATCGCCGGCGTGCGCATCCAGCTGGTCGGACACCCCTGGCTCGACGCTGCATTGGCTCTCTGGTGGTTCCTCGGCATCACCAATGCGCTCAATCTGCTCGACAACATGGACGGGTTGTCGGGTGGCGTGACGACCGTCGCAGCGGCATTCTTTCTGCTGCTGGCGGCGATGAGCGGGCAGTATCTCGTCGGGGCGCTGGCCGCGGCGCTCATCGGTGCCTGCGTCGGGTTCTTGCGCTACAACCTGAATCCCGCGCGGATCTTCATGGGGGACACCGGCGCGCTGTTTCTCGGCTTCATTCTGGCGGCACTCGCCATCAAGCTCAGGTTTCCGGCGAACACACCACAGGTGACCTGGCTGGTCCCCATCTGCGTGCTCGCGCTGCCGATCTTTGACACGACACTGGTGACATTCTCGCGGTTGCGTCGTGGTCGCAACCCGCTCACGACACCCGGCTGCGACCACCTGTCGCATCGTCTGGTAGCGCGCGGACTGACGCGCCGCGAGGCGGTGCTCGTCTGTTATCTGCTGACCGGTGTTGGCGGCATGGTTGGGGTGTATATTGCACAGGCGGCGCCAAACGACGCATTCGCCGCTGCCGGACTGCTCGGCGCAACAATGCTCGCGGGAATCGTTTGGTTCGAATGGTCGCCCGCCGCCTGATGGGTGCTGCACCACCGATGCCACGAGTGCCCCACGAGATCACCGGATCGTGCCGGCGATCTCGCGGGAGCTGCTCAGATACCAGCGCGACACCTCGGCGAAACGCCCCTCGCGGCCATACTGCAGCGGCGTCGTCGGAATCATCGGCATGTCCCCCGATGCGACTGCATCAAGCCCGCCGAGTTGATCCGTCGCCAGGTAGATGAACAACGGCTGGTACAGCGTGATGCTCGGGGTCAGTTCGACCCAGCGCCGCTGGAACGCGATGTACGAGCTGACGCGGCGTTCGATGTCGGGCGTCTGGCGCGCCTCATCGAGCAGTTCGTCGAGCTGCTCGTCGACCAGACCAGCGTAGTTCAGGCCAGACTCGGCCTGGCTGCCGTGCCATAATTCGTAGACATCCGGATCGGCGCCGAGCCGCTGCCAGCCGTGGATTGCAGCGCCGAACCGATGTTCGGCGAGACGCACCTGCAGCGCCTCGCTGTCGACCTGCTCGACCGTCACCGCCACCCCGACAGCCCCCCATTGGCGTGCGATCTCCTGCGCCACCGCGACGCGCTCGGGCAGACCATCGATCAGGATAGTGACCTGGAGCGGTACGCCGTCGCGGGCGCGCATTCCGTCGGCCCCCGCGGCATAGCCGAGCGCAGTGAGGGCTTCGGCTGCCGCCGCGGGATCGGGCGCCGGCCACAACGGCTCGGGCGTCGCTGCCCACCAGCCCGGCAGAATCGGGGTGTCGAGGCGTACAGCCTGGCCAGCCAGCGCCGTCGCGATCAAGGCATCCTTGTCGAGCGCCAATGCCAGCGCACGCCGCATGGCTGGATCGGCGAACAATGGCTCGCGCAGGTTGAACGTCAGTGTCGTGTAGCTGTCGACCGGTGTTTTGCGTACGACGAAGCCACGCGGCGGATTGATTTGTGCCAGGCTGCTGGTGCCGAAGAACCCGGTGCCCAGGATCTCGCCGCGGGTGAGTGCTGTCAGGACTGCCTGATCGTTCGGCAGATAGCGCAGCTCGATGCTGTCGAGAAACGGCCGCCCAAGGCGGTAGTTGGGATTGGCAGCGAGGATTGCATGCTCACTGGTGAGCTCGGTGAGGCGATACGGCCCGGTGCCGACGGGGGACAGGCCGAACGGGTGTGCCGCCCACTCGGCTGGTGGCACTGCCGCCAGGATGTGCGCCGGCAGGATGGGGAACGTCGTCGCCCGCAGAAATGCGGCGTATGGCGCCTCGAGCCGGCAGCGGATCTCGCGCTCGCCGACTTGCTCGACGACCACGCCACGCCACACGGTGGCGATGCTCGGGTCGCCGGCGAATGCTGGCCCCTGCACCGCACGCAGCGTGAACATCACGTCGTCGGCGGTGACTGGCTGGCCATCGTGCCAGGTGACGTCGGTACGCAGGGTGAACGTGTAGACCATGCCACTCGCGTCGACTTCCCATGCCTGGGCCAGCGCCGGTGCCGGGAATCCGTCGGCGCCAGTGCGCGTCAGCCCATCATAGATCAGCGACTGGATGTCGGCTGCACCGGGGTCGCGCAAGAGATCGCGCACCAGCGGATTGAGCTGCTGCGGTGGTGCGATCGCTGCTTCGACATATTCGCCGCCGGCGAGCGGCCGTGCGACTGATGCCAGCGTCACGGCCAAGTAGCCCATCAGCCCCAGGATGATGAGCGAACTCATGGCGGCGATGAGGAGTTGCCAACGAATGCGTCGTGCCATCGTCGATCACGCCCATGCGAGCAGCGGCAACACCGAGCCAGTGGGCTCCGCCGTGCCAAAGATCGGCAGGCTGGCGATCAGCGAGACGACGAGGAAGATGATGCCAAGCACGATCGTCGCTTGGTGGATCGTCTTCTCGAGGCCACGCTTGGTGCGGTAGACCGAACTCGTGTCGCGCGATTGCATGCCGGCGGTGCGACCCTGGACGATGACCAGGAAGATGAGCACCGAGCTCAACAGAATGAGCGCGATGAAGAGCGACGTCTGGATGGCTGATTGCACGTGCGCCTCCTCGGATCGGCAGAACCTCGTGTTGCCGTGATTATAGCATTGGAAGCGAGTGGTCGCAATCGAGACGGCGCGTGCGGTAGTGTCGTCGGCCCGACCTCCGCGAGTGGTCTCTGCGATCCACGTTCTGCACCGCGACGAGGGTGAGGACGCGCTACGCTGCCGTACCGCAGCATCGTTGGCGCAGCTTGGTATAATGACCGCGGCGTTGTCGCGCCGCTGCCGCAGCACGCGCTGTGCGAGGATGTGACGTGATGGAACCATTGAAGTCGTCGTCGACGAGCCGCCTGGCACAGGTACGTGCGATCACTCTGCGCTGGTTGATCAGCTCGCTGGCGATCTTCGCCGCCATCTCGCTCGTGCCGGGCATCTCATTCACCGGCCCCGGCTGGCAGATCGGTGTGATCGCCATGCTGTTCGGTATGATCAACGCATTGCTGAGGCCACTGCTGACTCTGCTCACCTGCCCGCTGGTCGTGTTGTCGCTCGGCCTGTTTGGCCTGGTCATCAACGCGCTGCTGCTGCTGCTCACCGCCCGGCTCGCCGCCGCCGCCGGTGTTCAGTTCACCATCGATGGCTTCTGGCCAGCATTCTTCGGCGGGCTGGTCATCTCGCTCGTCTCGCTGGTCCTGGGGTTGCTCGCCGGCGAGCCAGTGGCGCGCGTGGTCGTCCACGACGGGCGACAGCGATGAAGAAGCGCCGGCCGCATGATGCGACCGGCGCGGGGGAAAGCAGGGGGGAACGCTGCGGCTGGGGACGAGTGCCTCTGGTGGCCTGCAGGTGATCGCCGCATCACATGCTCTCGTTGCTCTGCAGTATAGCGAGTCGATGGTTGAGGCGGCCCGATGTTGGATGAGAAGACGCTCATAGAATGCTGAGCAGACGATGAGAGAGCCCAATGTGGCGGCGCCAGCAGTGATTGCGGCGCTCCAGCAGGCCGTTCGTGGTGACGTCCGTGCCGATCCGGTGGATCGTGCACTGTACGCTACCGACGCGAGCATCTACCAGATCGAACCGCTGGCGGTTGTCTTGCCGCGCGATGCCGACGATATCGCTGCAGTGCTGCGTGTAGCACAGCAGCATGGCGTGCCGCTGGTACCACGCGGCGGCGGCACCAGCCTGGCCGGCCAGACCGTCGGTCGCGGCATTCAGCTGGATCTCTCGCAGCACATGAACCGGGTGTTGGCGCTGGATCTGGCGCGAGCGACGGTGACCGTCGAGCCGGGCATCGTGCTCGACGAACTGAACGCCGCGCTGGCACCACACGGCGTCATGTTCGCGCCCGATGTGTCGCCGTCGAACCGGGCAACGATCGGCGGCATGATCGGCAACAACAGCTCAGGGATGTATTCGCTGGTCTATGGCAAGACCATCGATCACGTGGTGTCGCTCGACGTGCTGCTCAGCGATGGCAGCCGTGTCAGCGTCGGGCCGCTCGATGCGGCGACGCTGGCGGAAAAGCGTGCTGCGCCGACGCTCGAGGGGCGCATGTACCGGGAGCTCGCGGCACTCGTGCGTCAGCATGCCGACGAGATCGCCGCACGCTACCCCCGCGTGATGCGCCGTGTTGGCGGGTACAACCTCGATGCCCTGGCGTCCCAGCCCGATGTCGCCGCCGATCTGACGCCGCTGCTGGTCGGCTCCGAGGGCACGCTGGCGCTGGTGCTTGCGGCGACGCTGCGCATCGTGCCGCGACCAGCTGCAACGGCCATCAGCATCCTCGGGTTCGATAGCCTCGATGCGGCGCTGCAGGCGGTGGTGCCGTGTCTGGCGTGCCGCCCGGCTGCCATCGAGCTGATCGACGACATCCTGCTCGATGCGACGCGCCGTTCACGGGAGTACAGCGCGTACCTCGCGAGCTTTGTCGCTGGCACGCCCACGGCGTTGCTGCAGGTCGAGTTCTTTGGTGCCGATGCGGCTGCCGCGGTCGCACACATCGAGGCGCTCGAGTCACATCTGACACGGGAAGGCATCGTCTGTACGCGACACCGCGCTGTCAGCCCCGCCGAACGCCGCAACGTTCTGCAGGTTCGCAAGGCCGGCCTGCCATTGCTCCAGTCACTTTCACCCGATCTGCGCCCCGAGACGTTTGTCGAGGACTCTGCGGTGCCGCCCGAGCGGCTCGCCGAGTATGTGCGCGAGTTTCGTGCGATCTGTGCGGCGCATGGCGTACGCGTCGCCTTCTACGGGCATGCCAGCGTCGGGCTGATGCACGCCCGCCCGCTGCTCAACCTGAAACGCCCTGAGGATGTGCGCACGATGCGTGCCATTGCCGAGGCGATCCGCGATCTGGTATTGCGCTACGGCGGTGCGCTATCGGGCGAGCACGGCGACGGCATGTTGCGGGCCGAGTTCAACCCGCAGCTGTTCGGCCCGCAGCTCTACGATGCATTTCGGCAAGTGAAGCACCTCTTCGACCCGGCCG
>CAIQIY010000278.1 GCA_903871975.1 uncultured Chloroflexota bacterium
GCACGTGCATGTCGATCAGGCCAGGCATCAGCGTTACATCGCCCAGCGCGACATGAACGCCATCGGGGGCGGCAGCAGCCGGCCCGGCATACGTGATGCGGTCACCATCGACCGCCACCGCGCCGTCGGCGATCCAGCCATCAGCGGCGGCCGTGATCAGTCGGGCTGCGGTATAGACCGTCGTCATCGTCGTCCTCCATCACACCTGTGCAGGTCAACGGGTCAGTGCGCCGCCATGGCGCGCAGCGGCGGCAGCACGTCGCGCCCCAGGATGGCCAGCGCCGCCAGCGGATCGGGGCCGAGCGGCGGGCCGAAGCTGAGATGCTGCGCGCCGGCTGCCACCAGCCCGGCGAGCCGCTCACGCACCGTCACCGCATCGCCGGCGATCCCGATGCGCAGCATCGCCGGTGTCACCAGCGCCGTCGCACGCGCGATGTCGCGCTCGTGGTGCACCGCGCGATCGATCGCCAGCATCGCAGTGCGCGGCACGCCGAGCCGCGCCAGCACCGCATCGCTCATCGCCGCACCATAATACGCGATCTTCGCCCGCAACACCGCCTCGGCTGCCGCAGGGTCATCATCGACCGAGACCCAGACACACGCCGCGAGGTCGATCGCGCGCGGGTCGCGGCCAGCTGCCTCGGCACCGGCACGGACGAGCGCCGCCGTCTCGGCGAACGATTCCGGCGGGAACAACAACGGCAGGCCGCCGTCGGCCAGCTCACCGATCATGCGGGTCATCTGCGGGCTCATCGCGCCCAGGTACAGCGGAATCGGCCGGGCGGCGAAGCGCAGATAGGCTTCGTCGGTCCAGCCCGTCGGCGGCTGCACGCCACGGGCCGGCACCTCGCCGGCGAACAACGCGCGCAGTGCGCGCAACGCCTCGGCGGTGGTGGCCAGTGGCCGGCGATAGGGCACCCCGATCCACTCGATGAAGTCGGCGGCGCCGGCGGCCACGCCCAGATTCAGCCGGCCACCACTCAACTCGTCGAGCGCCGCCGCCTGCATCGCGATCTCGGCCGGATGCATCGTGTACGGATTCACGATGCACGTCCCCAACCCGATGCGCTGCGTCGCCAGTGCGCAGGCACTGAGGATCGGCCAGACGCCCCGCAGGAACAGATCGTCGCTGACCCAGAACTGGTCGAAGCCGGCGGCCTCGGCCGCCTGTGCCAGTGGCGCATACGCCGTCGCCGGCAGGTCGTTGTTGAAGCGCACCGAGCAACGCATCAGCCGGCCCCGCCGATCAGCGCATCGGCCTCGATCTCGACCAGGTGCTCGGGCGAGACCAGTTCGGCGCGCACCAGGGTGTTGGCCGGGCGAATGCTGCCGAAGTACGCGCCATGCACCCGCGCGACTGCCTCCCAATCGGCGATGTTGCGCACATAGATGCGCGTGCGTACGACGTCGTCGAGCGTGGCGTCGAGCCCGGTCAGCGCCGCGGCGATCTTGTCGAGGATGTAGCGCGCCTGGCCGGCTGCATCGCCGACGTGCTGTACCGCTCCCGTCGCATCGGAAGCCGTCGTACCCGAGACATACACCGCCTGGCCGACGCGCACGGCGCGCGCGTAGCCCGCCAGCCCTTCCCAGGGCGTGCCGGTCGAGATCGTCCGTCGCATGCTGGCCTCCTTCCCATGCGGCACGCCGCGTGCGCCGCCGCCCATTCCCCCCAACCCTGTCCGACGTCGGACGGGTGTGATACACCGTGTGCGTCCCTGGTGCCACCGCCGTGCCGTGGGCATCGCGGGCCGGCGCTCAGGCCAGCGCCGGTCGATGCGCATGCCAGTCGGTGACACGCTGATACGCATCGCCGACGCGCAGCAGCGTCGCCTCGTCGAATGGTCGGCCGAGCAACTGCAGCCCGATGGGCAGCCCATCGTGCTGGCCACAAGGCACCACCAGCCCGGGAATGCCGGCGAGATTGGCGGGCAGCGTGCAGACATCTTCGAGGTACATCGCCAGCGGATCATGCTGATGCTCGCCGATGCGAAACGCCACCGAGGGTGTCGTCGGGGCAGCCAGCACATCGACGTCGGCGAAGACCCGTTCGTAGTCGCGGCGGATGAGCGTCCGCACCTGTTGGGCCCGGCGGTAGTAAGCATCGTAGTAGCCCGCCGACAGCGCATACGTCCCCAGCATGATCCTGCGACGAACCTCGGCACCGAAGCCGGTGCCGCGCGTCGCCTCGAGGGCCGCCCAGTAGCCGGGCTCGGCGCCGCGCACACCGAAGCGCACCCCGTCGTAGCGCGCCAGGTTGGCACTGGCTTCGGCCGGGGCGATCAGGTAGTAGACCGGCAGGGCATACCGCGAATGGGGCAGCGAGACCTCCGACACCGTTGCGCCGGCATCGCGCAGCACCTCGATCGCCGTACGCACTGCCGCCTCGACGGCCGGCTGCATGCCCGCCACGAAGAACTCGCGTGGCACGCCGATGCGCAGGCCGCGCACATCGCCGACCAGCGCCGCCGCGTAGTCGGCCGTGGCGACCGTCGCCGATGTGCCGTCGTGCGGGTCGTGGCCGGCGATCGCGGCGAGCAACAACCCGCAATCGCGGGCGGTCCATGCCATCGGCCCGATCTGGTCGAGCGACGAGGCGAACGCCACCAGGCCGTAGCGCGATACGCGGCCGTAGGTGGGCTTGAGGCCGGTGACGCCACACAGCGCCGCAGGTTGCCGGATGCTGCCGCCGGTGTCGGTACCAAGCGTACCGAGTGCCAGCCCTGCCGCCACGGCCGCCGCCGAACCACCACTCGAGCCACCCGGCACCCGCTCCGGGTTCCACGGATTGCGTGTGACAGCAAATGCGCTGTGCTCGGTCGACGAGCCCATCGCGAACTCATCGCAGTTCAGCTTGCCCAGCATGATGGCGCCGGCATCGCGCAGCCGCGTGATCACCGTCGCGTCGTAGACCGGCGTGTAGTTCGCCAGCAGGCGCGAACCACAGGTGGTCGTCACGCCACGCGTCGAGATGACGTCCTTGATGCCGAGCGGAATGCCTTCGAGCGGCCGGGCTTGCCCGCCACGGCGGCGCGCATCGGCTGCCGCGGCCTGCGCCAGTGCGCCGTCGCCGTCGACGGCCAGATACGCCCGGATGCCGGGATCGACCGCCTCGATCCGCTGCAACAGCGCCCGTGTCAACTCGACGGCGCTCAGGGAGCCGTGTTCCAGCGCCGTCAGCGCTTCGGCGATCGTCAGAGACCAGGGCGCAGTCATGTTGCTCCTCCGTCATGCAACCCGGCAGGCCGCGCAACCGGCGCTGGCAATGCCGCCGCATCAGTAGCCGGTGTTCTTGCCAAACAAAATGTCAATCACTGTCTTGATGATGATCTTGCAATCGAACAGCAACGACCAGTTCTCGATGTAGTACAGGTCATAGCGCGTGCGCTCCTCGATGCTCGTATCGCCGCGCAGGCCGTTGACTTGTGCCCAGCCGGTGATGCCGGCTTTTTGCTTGTGTCGGCGCATATAGCGCGGGATGCTCTGGCTGAAGCGTTCGACCCACTTGGGCTGCTCGGGGCGCGGCCCTACGACGCTCATCTCACCACGCAGCACATTGACGAACTGCGGCAGCTCGTCGATCGAGTAGCGCCGGAGAAGCGCGCCGAATCGGGTCACCCGCGGATCACGCCGCGTGGTCCAACTGGCGAGCGTCGGCGCATCGACGCGCATCGTGCGGAACTTCAGCGTCGGAAATGGTTGGCCATCGAGGCCGACGCGCTGCTGGACGAAGAAGACCGGCCCGCGCGACTCGAGGCGGATGATCAGGGCGATCAACAGCATCCACGGCGAGCAGATGGTGAGCACGGCACTGGCGACGATGAGATCGAGGCCGCGCTTGAGCAGCAGATTGACCGGGTTGTCGAGTGCGATGTTGCGAATGCTGATCAGTGGCAATCCGCTGACGTCGCCGACCGAGATGCCATTGTTGGTGACCATCTGGAACGCATCGGGATACAGCTTGATCTCGACCGACTCGTCCTCGGCGAGTGCGACGAGATCGAAGATCTCGCTGGACGTGCGCCCCGAGATGGCGATGATCACCTCGTCGGCCCGCGTGGCGCGCAAGACACGCCCGAGGTCGGCGATGCGCCCGAGTACCGGCATGCCGGCGATCGCTTCGCCGACCGGTGCGCTGTCGGAGAGAAACCCCTGGACGCGATAGCCGAGCTCGGGCAGGCCGCGGATGCGGGCCAGCACCGCCTGGCCGGGCTCGCGTGCACCGATGATCAAGACCTGCCGCGTATCGATGCCGTGGGCGCGCAGCCAGGCGATACAGCGCCGATGCAGCAGGCGTACGACGAAGGCGAGTGTCGCACCGCCGATCCAGCCGAACAGCAGCACGCGCTCGCTGAACGGCAGCGCATCGCGGCCAAACTGCGGCTGCAGCGCGTTGATGATCAGAAACCCGAATGTCCCCAGCGAGACGCCAACCAACACGCGGAAGGCGTGGTCGATGCCCGAGACCCCACGACTCAGGCCGTACAGCCCGCTGCCGATGAACGCACACATCATCGTGAGATTGAAGACGATGATGGCGCTGCCGATGGCATCGCTGCTCAACGCTGCGAGCGCCGCCTGGAGTACCGGATTCTCGCCCAGGTGCCAGCGGTAGATGGCGGTGAAGGCCAGATTCACCGCCACCGCGTCGCCGGCCATCAGGACCAGCGCGATCACGGCGTGCAGCCACCAGCGGCGGACGCGCTCAGTTCGCCGCGCCGGCGCGCGGTCGCGCGGCGGGGCGGAGGGAATTGCTGCCAAGGCTGATCCATTCCTTCAGGGTGATGCCCGCCTCGATCAGAACATGCATTGGCCAGGGTGTCGTCGCCGCGTAGTGCTTGCGGTAGAAGATGCGCATCGCGTCGTGGAACGCACGGATGGTCGGGATTGGCCGTTGGCTGCTGGCAGCCCGCTTGTGGTGATGAATGGTGACGTGCGCGATGTACCAGACGCGCCAGCCGTATTGCTTGAACCGGTAGGCCCAATCGAGGTCTTCGCCATACATGAAGAACGCCTCGTCGAGCAGGCCGACCTCGCGGATGATGGCGGTGCGTACCAGCATGCAGGCACCGACGACTGAATCGACTTCGGTGGTGATGGCGGGGTCGAGATAGGTCAGGTTGTAGCCGGCGAATCGCCGATCGCGCGGGAAGATGCGCGCGAGCCCGAACAGCTGGGCGAATGCCCGCGCCGGCGTGGGAAAGAGCCGCCGGCATGCCAGATCGAGCGTGCCGTCGCGCAGGAGTAGCCGCGGCCCGACCATGCCGGCATCGGGCCGGCCGGCCAGCGCATCGACGAGCGCGTCGAGGGCCCCAGGCGGGACGATGGTGTCGGGATTGAGCAGCACCGTGTAGTCGGGCGCATCGTGGCGGTCGATGATCGCGCGCAACGCCAGATTGTTGGCGTGGGCGTAGCCACGGTTCGTGTCGCATGCGATCAGCCGGACGTCGGGAAATGCGTCGCGTACCATCGCGGCACTGCCATCGCTTGAGGCGTTGTCGACGACCCAGATGTGCGGCGCACGCTGCGATCCGCCCCGCGCGATCGAATGCAGGCACTCCCGCAAGAGCTCACGCGTGTTGTAGTTGACGATGACGATTGCGAGCTCGGCCATGCCGGCTGCCTCCCCTGCACTTACCGCTGTAGTATACCATAGGGCCCGATGCCAACGATTCGGCGGCGCGCGGCATCGCCACGACGCGACGCCGCAGGTGCCTCGCCCTCGCTGCGCCGGCATCCCGTGCAGCACTCCGCCACGCCCGTGCGTGCCCGACGCCGTAGCACCCGCTTGCCCGCGCCGCCGGCATCCGGTATACTCGGGATGTCAGCTACGACGCAGCACATGGGGAGCGACCATGATCGAGCCTGGTGGTCCTGCCGAGCGCTTCGTGCAGTTGTGGAGCGTCCCTGCGCCGGCCGCGCCATACCTGCCCGAGGGCGTGCGCCGGATCTACGACGGCGACTGGTGGCCGGTGCGCCCGTCAGATCGACCGTATCTGTACGTCAACTTCGTCACCTCGCGCGACGGGCGCGTCTCGTTTGCCGAACCGGGCGCGAACAGCGCCGGCCCGATCGCTGGCTTCTCGGCGGCTGATCGCTGGCTGATGGGGTTGTTGCGTGCCGGCTGCGACGCGGTGCTGGTCGGTGATGGCACGTTGCGCGCCGAGCCCGAGCATATCTGGACGAGTGCGCACATCTACCCCGACGATGCCGCGGCATACGCGGCGTTGCGCCAGCTCTGGGGCCTCGCGCCACAGCCGGTGCAGATCATCCTGTCGCTCGACGGCGCGCTCGATCCGGCGGCGGCGATCTTCGGCCGATCGGACCTGACAGTGCTCGTGGCGACGACCGATGGCGGCGCGGTGCGCGCACGCGCCAGCCTGGCCGGCAGCGCCGCGACGGTCCACGTGCTGGCATGTGGCGACAGCCGGGTGCTGCTCGGGCCGTTGATGCAGCAATTGCGCCACGACCACGGCGTGCGGGCGCTGCTGTGCGAGGGCGGGCCGCGCGTGTATGGGGCACTGCTGGCTGCCAGGCTGGTCGATGACGAGTTCCTCACCCTCAGTCCGCTGATGGCTGGCGAAGCTGCCGGGCAGCCACGGCCGAGCCTGGTCGAGGGCACGGCGTTTGCACCGGGGCGGACGCCCCGTGCCGAATTGTTGGCGTTGCGCCGCTCGGGCGAGTATCTGTTCCTGCACTCGCGCTGGCACTACGATGCGCTGGAGGGGCCATGAGCGTGTTGCACCGGCTCACGCCGCCGCACATTCGCCCGCCGTTTGCGCGCTATGCCCACGGCGTGGTCGTCGCCGCCGGTGCACGGCTGCTGTTCTGCTCCGGGCAGCTGGGCGTCGCGCCCGACGACAGCGTGCCGGCCGATGCCGAGGCGCAGGCCGAGCGCTGCCTGCAGAACATCGACGCCATCCTGCAGGCTGCCGGCATGCAGCGCGCCGACGTAGTGCGCTTGAATGCCTACGTCACCGATCGTGCCCACCTGGCAGGGTACATGCGCGCGCGCGACCGGTTTTTCGGCGCGGTGCCGCCGCCCGCGTCGACGTTGATGATCGTCGCCGGCTTCGCCCGGCCCGAGCTGCTCGTCGAGATCGAGGCGATCGCGGCGGCGGAAGGAACGACGTCATGATCGGTTACTGGGCAGACCTGCCGTCCAGTGCCTTCCGCGACCTCGATGGCGCGCAGACGATCGCCATCCTGCCGCTCGGTGCGATCGAGCAACATGGGCCGCATCTGCCACTCGCCACCGACCGCGATCTGGTCGATGCAGTGGTGCAGCGCACGCTCGCACGCCTGGCGGCCGCACCGCCGCCCTGGTCGGTGCTGGTCCTGCCGACGCTGGCCGTGACGAAGAGCAACGAACATGGCGCGTTTCCGGGTACGCTCAGCCTGAGCGCTGCGACGCTGCTGCAGGTGCTGCACGAGATCGCCGCGTCGGTCGCGCGCGCTGGCGTGCGCCGGCTGCTGCTGTTCAATGGCCATGGTGGCAATATCGCCATCCTCGAGGTGGCTGCGCGCGACGCCCGTGCCGCCGGGCTGATCACCGCCAGCGCGTCGTGGTTTCAGATGTGCGGCGCCGAACAGCTGCTCAGTGCGCGCGAACAGCAGCATGGCATCCATGCCGGCTTGAACGAGACCAGCGCGATGCTCGCGACGCGGCCGGCTCTGGTGGCGCAGCAGCTGGCGCGTACACAGCGTTCGGCCAGCGAGGACTGGGCGGCGCAGTATCGCTATCTGGGGCTGGCCGGCCGGCCGCTGCGCCCCGGCTGGCTGATGCACGAACTCAATCCGTCGGGTGTTGCCGGCGATGCGGCAGCCGCGACTGCCGAACTCGGCGACCAGTTGCTCGAACGCGCTGCCACGGCGTTGGCCGAGGCACTCGCCGAGTTTGTCGCCTTCGATCCGGGGGGTGCACCATGAGCCAGCATGTGGTGCTGCGCAACGCCGCCGTGCCGCGCGCACTCGTCGCCGACGCCGCCGGGTTCGGTGGTACGCCGCGCGATGATTGCCTCGTCGGCGATCTGCAGCTTGTGGCGGGCCAGGTTGCCGGGATGCATCCCCGGCCGCTGCCGCCCGGTGCCGAAGAACGGTTCCTGCGCGGGCAGATCGTGCTGCCGCGCCTGACCGAGGTGCACTGCCACCTCGACAAGTGCCACACCGTCGCGCGCCTGGCCCAGGTTGGCGGCGATCTGCAGGCGGCGATCGCGGCACAGCACGCCGACAAGGCCCGCTGGAGCCAGCCCGACATCCTGCGCCGAGCCACGCGCGGCCTCGCCGAGCTGCAGCGCGCCGGCGTGGCGCTGGCGCGTACCCACGTCGATTGGGAGCCCGACGACGTGGCACAGCGCCGCGTGCCGGTGGCGTGGACCGTGCTGGAACGCCTGGCACACGAGTGGGCCGGGCGCGTCACGCTGCAACGCGTGGCACTGCTGCCGCTCGAGGCGTTTGGCGATCGCGACGGTGCCGCGTGGCTGGCGCGTCAGGTCGCGGCCAGCGCGGGCGGCGTGCTCGGCGCGTTCATCTTCGACCAGCCACACCGCCGCGAGCTGCTCAAGACGGCGTTCGAGTTGGCCACCGAGGTCGGCGTGATGCTGGATTTCCATGTCGATGAAGGGCTCGCCGACACGCTCGATGGCCTGACGACGGTGTGTGAGCTGGCGCTCGACTGGGATAACGGCCAGCAGATCGTGTGTGGCCATGCCTGCCGCCTGGCGGCACTCGATGGCGCGGCGGCGACGCGCGCGCTCGATCTGGTGCGCGATGCCGGCGTGGCGATCGTGGCACTGCCGACGACCAATCTGTACTTGCAGGGCCGTACCGACGGGACGCCGCAACAGCGTGGCATCACTCGGCTGCGCGAGCTGGCCGAACGCGGCGTGCCGCTGGCCGTGGGCTCGGATAACGTGTGCGATGCCTTCTGCCCGATCGGCGCCCATGATCCGCTCGCGGCGCTGGCCACGGCGGCACTAGCGGCACATCTGGATCCGCCCTACGACCGCTGGTTGCGCCTGGTGACGACCGACGCGCGCCGCATGCTGGGTGCCACGCCGATGTATGTCGATCGCGCCGCGGCCGGCGACTTGCTGCTGGTCGAGGCGATGCATACCGCCGAGGTCGTGGCCGGTGCGCCACGCCGCCCGCTCGAAGAACGCCGACGCCAGTCGGCCGGGTGAACGACATCAGCAGATCGGGGATACGATGAACTCACGGATCGATTGGCGCGCGGTACGCGCTGCACTCGGCGATGTGCCGGTGCTGGATCGGCCGGCGGTGGTGCGGCAGCGTTCGCGCGACTTCTACTGGTATAGCCCGCTGCTGCGCCGCGCACTCGATGGCTGTAGCGCCGAATTGGTGGCACAGCCACGCTCCGAGGCCGAACTGGCCCAGTGCCTCAGCGTGGCGTATACCTATCGCGTGCCGATCGTGTTGCGCGGCGGCGGAACCGGCAACTATGGCCAGGCGGTGCCGCTCGAGGGTGGCATGATCATCGAGACACTCGGCCTGGATCAGGTTCATGAGATCGCCCCGGGTATGGTGCGCGTCGCCGCCGGGTGCAAGATCGGGGCGCTCAATGCGGCGTTGCGCGCCGTCGGCGCCGAGTTGCCGATCTTCCCATCGACCCAGGATATGGCTACGATCGGCGGATTCATCGCCGGCGGCTCGGCGGGCATCGGCTCGCTGCGCCATGGCATGCTGCGTGATCCCGGAAACATCATCGCCATCACCGCGCTGTCGGTCGAGACGACGCCGCGGCGCCATACGTTTCGTGGCGCGGCGACCGAGCTGCTCCATCATGCCTGGGGCATCAATGGCGCGATCGTCGAATTGACGCTGCGCACGGCGCCGCTCGGCGACTGGATGCAGACGATCGCGTCGTTCGACACGTATGGTGCTGCGTTTGCGGCAGGGGCGACGCTCGGCGCGCGGACGGATCTGCGCTGCAAGCTGGTGACGACGCTCGATGCGCGCATCGTGCCGTACTTCAATCGGCTGCGCGAGTATATGGGCGCAGATCGTGCGATTATGCTGGGGATGATCGAACGCGCCGATGTGCCGGCGTATCGCCAGTTGATGGATATGCTCGGCGGTCGCGTCGAGTTTGTCATGGATGATGCGCAACGCGAGGCCGAGCATCTGCCGCACGTGTTCGAGTTCTCGTATAACCATACGACGGCGCAGGTACTGAAGGTCGACAAGTCGGCGACGTACCTGCAGGTGCTGGTGGCCGCGCCGCTCGATGCCGGGCGCATCGTGGCACTGCAGCGCCTGCTCGGCGATGATGTGCTGATGCATCACGAGTTCTCGCGCCTCGATGGTCAGCTGGTGGCGTTCGATATCCCGATCGTGCACTATCGCGACGATGAGCGCCTCGCCGAGATCATGGCCTGCTACGAGGCGGAAGGCTTTCCGGTCTCGAATCCGCATACCTACATCATCGAGGACGGCGGCATGAAACGTGCGAATTATCGCCACCTGGCGCTCAAACGCGAACTCGATCCACGCGGTCTGCTCAATTCGGGCAAGTCGCGCGAGTGGGCGCGCGTGCGGCACCTCGATCCGGCTGCGATCCGCGCCCTCGAGGCGTGAGTGACACCGCTGGTCCGCTTCGCTGCGATCACCATCATCGGAAGGATTGCCCCATCATGGCCCAGGCGCCGATCGCCCGCTCGCTGACGGTTCACTACGCTGCGATCCAGAGTATCTACAACATGGGCTACAGCGGCATCATGAGTTTTGCCGCGGTCTTCCTGCTCGATCGTGGCTTCACCAACGCCGAGGTTGGGTTGACCCTCACGATCGCCAGTGCGCTGACGCTGCTGATCCAGCCGCTGGTGGCGGCGGCGGCGGATCGCCACGTGCAGCTCACGTTGCGCCGACTCGTCGGCAGCCTGCTGGCTGCGGTGGCGCTGTTGGCGGGTGTGCTGTGGCTCACGCCGGCGCTCCTCGTGCCGACGGCCCTGCTCTATGTCGCGATCTTCTGCCTGCAGTCGCTGCAGTACCCGCTGCTCACGTCGCTGGCGATCGAACAAATCAACGCCGGTGTGTCGCTCAACTTCAGCGTGGCGCGTGGCTTCGGCTCGCTGGCGTTCGCCGCGCTCTCCCTGTTCCTCGGCTTCGCCGTCGCGGAGCGCGGTGCCTGGGTCATCATGCCGATCGTCGTCGCGCTCAGCCTGAGCGGCATCGCGCTGCTCGCGGCGTTTCCACCGCCGCCGCGCGTGGCGCGCTCCGACACGGCGCGCGCATCGGGGCTGCTGGCGTTCTGTCGCACGAATGCCCGCTTCATGGCGGTGATCACCAGCATCGCGCTGGTGTTCTTCTCACATGTGCTGATCAATACCTATACCTTCCAGATCGTCGAACACGCCGGTGGGTCGGCGACGCAGATGGGCATCGCGACGGCTCTGGCGGGCTTGCTCGAGTTCCCGGCGATGGCGCTGTTTCCACTGATGCTGGCACGCCTCGGTCGCGCGAGTACCATCCTCAAGCTCTCGGGCGTCGCTGTGGCGCTCAAGACGCTGCTCACGCTGGTCGCGACGGATATGACCGGCATCTATCTGGCGCAGTCGCTGCAGTTCTTCGCGTTTGCCCTGTTCGTTCCTGCATCCGTGTATTATGTCAATAATGTGATCGCCGACGTCGACAAAGTCAAGGGGCAGGCGCTGATGACGATGGCCGTCGGGGTGAGCAACATGGTCGGGAACTCGGTCGGCGGCCTGTTGCTGGATCTGCCGGGTGGCGGTGTGAGTCTGATGCTGGGCATCGGGCTGGCGGTATCGCTGGTCGGGCTGGCGGCGCTGTTCGTGATCGACGGCCGGCCGATGCGACACGTGATGCTTGACACAGTCTTGAGACAGACCAGAACGCCACATGAACCAGTGCTGGCAGACTGATGTGGGCATTCAGTCGGTCGGAGGGGGTCCATGGGGCGGTGGCTGGGGCTGGTTCTGGTGGGTGCATTGCTGGTGGGATGCGGTGCTGCGGCGCCGGGGGCCGCGCCGACGCCGGTGGCGCTCGCGGCAGCCGACGCGGGGGCCGATGCCCATGCAGGGCACGATATGGAGTCGAGTGGGGCGGAGGGGCATGGCGGGCATCTGATGGGCGATGCGCCATTCGATGTGCAGTTCATCGACGGCATGCTGGTGCACCACGCCGGCGCGATCGTGATGGCGCAGCAAGCGTTGGCCGAGGCCGAGCGGCCCGAAGTGCGGCAGCTCGCCGAGGCGATCATCGAGGCGCAGCAGGCCGAGATCGCGCAGCTGACCGCATGGCGCGCCGCCTGGTTTGCCGATCAGCCGACTGGGGACATGCGCTTCGACATGGGGCCGATGACCGTCGCACCGGGCGATGCACCGTTCGACCAACGCTTCCTCGAGGCGATGATCCCGCATCACGAGGCGGCAGTCGTGATGGCACAGCAAGCGCTCGAGCAGAGTGAGCGCGATGAGATCCGCCAGCTGGCCGATGCGATCATCGCGACGCAACAGGCCGAGATCGACCAGATGCGCGAGTGGCTGCGCCGTTGAGGGCGCCGACCGCGGGACGGCGCCGCACGATCCGGGTGCGGTGCGTGGCGCGAGGCTCGGTGAGCATGACATGACGCCAATCGCCCTGATCGTCGAAGACGAGGTTGCACTGGCGCGGCTGGTGCACGACTACCTGGCCCAGGCTGGGTTCAGCGTGCAGCTGGCGCACGATGGGCCGAGCGGCCTGGCGCTGGCGCGTGCCAGCGACCCCGATCTGGTCATCCTCGACGTGATGCTGCCCCGGCTCGATGGGCTGGCGGTGTGCCGCGAATTGCGGAGCTTCTCGGACGCGTATGTCCTCATGCTCACTGCGCGGGCCGAGGAGATCGATCGCGTCGTCGGGCTGGAAGTCGGCGCCGACGACTATCTGGTCAAGCCATTCTCGCCACGCGAGTTGGTCGCCCGGGCACGCGCGATGTTGCGCCGCCCACGACGGCGGCCGCTGGCCGAAACAGCGCCGGTGCTCGGCGGCGGTGGGTTGACGCTCGATGCCCTGCGCCACGAGGTACGCTGCGACGGTCGCCCGGTCGAGCTAACCCAGCTGGAGTACGCGCTGCTGCACACGCTGGTCGCCGCGCCCGGCCGCGTCTTCAGCCGCGCCCAGCTGATCGAACAGGTCTGGGGGCACGCATTCTACGGCGATGACCACGTCGTCGATGTGCACGTCGCCAATCTGCGCAAGAAACTCGGCGACGATGCGGCACAGCCGCGCTTCATCGCCACGGTGCGTGGCGTGGGGTATTGCTTTGGCCGGAGGCGTTGAGATGCGGCGGGCACCTGGCCTGGCGACGCGGCTGTTGCTGGCCCATCTGCTGGTGATCGCGGCCGCGACCGGTACGTTGCTCCTGGTGACGTGGCTCACGGCACACACGCTGCACGAACGCCTGATGCTGGCGATGCTCGGCCCCGATGCCACGTGGAGCATGGATCCGATGATGCTGGCGATGGAGCAGGCGACCGATGCGGTGTTCCAGACGGCGATGCTGCAGGCGCTGCTGCTCAGCGGTGCCGCTGCCACGGTGGTGGCGATCCTGATGAGTATCTGGTTGTCGCGGCGGATCGTCGAGCCGCTGCACCAGGTGCTCGCAGCCAGCGAACGGCTGGCCGCCGGCCAGTATCACGAACGGCTGACGCCGCGTGGCAGCGCCGAATTGGCGCAGCTGGCCGCGCAATTCAACGCGATGGCTGCCGCACTCGAAGGCGCCGAGCGGCGACGGATGGCGCTGATCGGCGATGTGGCGCACGAACTGCGCACGCCGTTGGCGACGATCACCGGCTACGCCGAGGGCGTGCTCGACGGCGTGGTGCTCGCCGACGATGCGACGTGGGCGCTGGTTCACGACGAGGCACGCCGCCTGGGTCGCCTGGTCGACGACCTCCAGCAGCTGTCGCACGCCGAGGCGGCCGAGTTCGCGCTACACCGCGGGCGACATGCGGTGACGGCGCTGGTCGATGCGGCGGTGGCGCGCATGGCGGCGCGCATGGCGGCGCACGAGGTTCGGCTGGTGTGGCAGCCACCGGCCGCGCCGCTGGATGTGCTGGTCGATGCCGACCGGATCATTCAGGTGATCGTGAATCTGCTGGACAATGCCATGCGGCATACGCCGGCCGGTGGCACGGTGGCCATCCACGTCGGCTGCGCTGGTGCAGCCGCGGTGGTCGAGGTCGATGATACCGGCGTCGGCATCGCTGCCGAGCATCTGCCGTTCATCTTCGAGCGCTTTTACCGCAGCGATCCGGCGCGCACCCGGGCGACCGGCGGCGCCGGCATCGGCCTGACGATCTGCCGGGCGCTGGTGCACGCCCATGGTGGTACCATCACCGCCAGCAGCGCCGGCATCGGCCAGGGTACCAGCGTGCGCTTCAGCGTGCCCCGCGCCGACGCACCGTAGCGCCGGCGCGGCCCACAACCCCGGCGCCCGCATCGTCGCGGCTCACGGCGCCGGAACGTCGATCGTGGTCATCGTGTAGGTCAACGCGGCGTCTACGGTGTGCAGGTACAGCCGATCCTGCCCACTGGTGTCGGCAGTCATCCACGCTGCCGTGGTGCCCAGGCGGAACGCGTCATCGCCCCGTTGCAGGTGATGTGCGGCGGTGAGCAGCGTGGCCGGCGCGAGAATGCTGCCGGTCGCATCGATGCGCATGCCGTAGACACCCTGAAATGTCTCTGTCGTGCCGACGACCTGCCACTGCTCCCACAGCACAATGTATTCGTCACCACCGATCGGTACCAGTTTGGGGCGCTCGGCATGCAGGTTCGAACCGGCCGAATAGCTCGTCAGCCAGCGCAGCCGGTTGGTCCGCGACTGCGATCCGCTGGTCACCGTCAGCACGTCGGGCAGGTTGGGATCCACCGCGAAGTTCGTGCGGCTCGCCCGCACGATCGCGAGGTTTCGCGGCCCACTGAGGATCCCCGACGTCGTCGTCGTCGTCTCGCTGGCAAACAGCACGAGATATCGATACGTCGCATCCGATTCGATCAGGGCGGCATTCCCCAGCCGAGTGAACGTATCATTGTCGCCGATGCTACCCTTGATGTGAAACAAGTCGTGACCATCATCATCGTGGTTATAATCCCCCATGACCACCGTTCGTGGGTATGCATCACCGAGATGCAGCTCGATGATGCCACTTCCGTCGTACAGCAACCGATGGTCAAACGAGTGACTGACCCACAGGTCGCTACTGTGCATAATGGCGCCCGTTGTCGCATTGATGCGCGTCGACAGTGCTTTTTGGTGGCGTTCGTCGCCAATACTGGGATCTGGTTCGGTATTGATGGCATGAACGAGCGCAAGCTCATTGCCCCCGACCAACAGACGCCCCGTTCCTGCAACCATCGGATTGACAATTTGTTCGGCATCATTATCGAATGCGCGTCGCGCAATATCGAGGTCGATGTTGAAGACAGTGTTTCCAAGTGAATCGATCTTGACGACCCGAACGATGTTGGTACGCGCTGTTTCGATGGGTGGATACGTCCCATTGACTTCAGCATCTTCATCGACGCTGGTCGCGTAGTAGCGATTGCCTGCGTTGTCGACGGCGAGTCCCATCACGCGCTCAAGCATCGGCAGCCGTGTCAACATCTGAGTCACCTCATAGCCGCCACTGCCATCAGGATCGAGCTGTAGCATGATGCCGTAGGCATTTGCACCATAATTCTGGGCCAAAACGGTCATCGATGTCCCATCAGGAGCGACGATGATCTCTGGCCATTTTCCATAGTTGCTGTCCCAACTGTTCGGTCCTGTGTCATGGTCCATGGTGTTTGCGTTAAAGAACGCGATCGTGACGGGACCTGGCGTGGGTGTCACGGTGGGTAGCGTTGGATCGTTGGCTGATGCAAGAAATGGCACATACAGCTCAGTCGCTGATCGAATAGATGCCTGGGTGGTGGTATCGCGCAACCACGCACCGCTCACGACGACGATGGTGACACAGGTGAGTGCTACGACACACATCCGCACGATTCTTGCCATGACCTGACGCTCCTTGTTCATTCAATCGCTCTCTGTACAGATGCCGGTGATGCGCCGCGCTGCAGTCAGCAGATGTCGTACAGCTGCACACTACGGCGATGCTGCTCCTGATGCAGCTCAGCGCGTCACAAACGGAATATGGCACGTCGTCGGCGGCTGGATCCCCGGCTGCGTAGGATCCCAGTAGTTGCCGGTCATCACCAGCAGGCTGAGCAGGGTCACCGAATCTTCGTAATAGCCCTCATGTCGATCATGGATATGCCGGTAAATATCATCAAGAAACGCTTGGTGCGTCGGTGATGCCATGGCTGCCACGCCCATCGGCGCGACAAAGAACGTGGTGAAATACGCGCCGTTGGCGGTGCCGTCCAGCTGGTAGCCAGCCTTGATGTTCATGGCCGCGCCCTGCGTCGCGGCGCTCAGCCAGTCGACGATGCGGCGCACGATCATCGTCGAATCGGCATCGCCGTTGAGCAGGGCATCGGTGCCGATGCGCAAGGGTACGCGGCCGGCGTTGTAGTGATAGTGCCCATCGTGCGGCCCCTCGAGGAAACCGGCCGGCGCGGGTGCACAGGCCGCGGGAGCATCGCATCCGACGAGGAAATCCGGCACCAGGCCGGTGAGCGGGCTGTATGCTGCCTGGATGGACAGGATCGCGGCCCGGGACTGGCGGGCCACGCGGTCCCAGGCGGGGTCGCCGGTGATGCGGCCAAATGCGTGGAAGTGCGCCGGCATCATATCGGAGGAGCGTGGTGTGAATTGGTCATAGGGCACGCCGTTCGGCGACACCCAATCGCCCAGCATCGGCAGATGGCTGCTGGCGCCGATCGTCGCCGCGAGGATACCGGCGAGCAGCACACGCGCGTCATGGCGGTAGTTCACCGACCCACTGCTGCCCCATTGGGCGTCAGCGAGCAGCAAGCCATACGCCATATCGGCATCGCCATCGAACGCGCTCGCATTGCCCGCGACGGCGACGCCGCCATCGACCTTCCAGGTCATCAGGCGCTGATCGATGCCGCTGGGATGCGCCCGGGCGAACGCCCACAGGCCGTCGAACAGCGCCTGGGCGTGCGGGTCGTGGCCCGCCATGAGCGCCACGATCACCATGCCATAGCCCTGGCCCTCAGACACCGTGGCGCTCGAGCCGCGGCCGAACGCCACACGATAGCGCGGCACCCCATCGCCTGTCGTGCCGGCTGCCACGAGATACTCGGCCTTCCAGCGCTCATAGAAGCGACGCACATGCGCATCCTGCTCGGCCTGGCTGAACCCGCTCGGGCGCAATGTTCCGCTGGCATAGGCGACGTGCTGCGGGAACGGGCGCATCGGCTGCACGGGCACGCTGGCCGGCGCTGCCGATGTGTGGCAGATCGGCAGCACCAGGCACGCCACGACCAGCGCTATGATGCCAGGCCTCATCGGAACCACTCCCCCCGGTGCGTTGGGCAATACCCTAGCACAGATGATATGTTGGCGCAACGTTCGGGCTCAGTCGGTCGCCACCCCGTCATCGTCGCGTTCGGCCGGGTCAGCCCGCAATCGATCATCGCAGCCGAGCAGCTCGCGGCGACATTCGGCCAACCAGCGGCGCGTGGCCTGCAGCTGCCCGAGCCGGAACCGTACGACCAGTCGGTCCAGCTGTGGCACCGCCGGATCGGTGGCCCGGCCCGCCAGCTCCGCCATGCGCTGGTCAGTCGCTGCCTCCTGCGCAGCGATGAGGCGCTCGAGCGTGGCCGGCCCCTCGCGGCCAGCAAAGTAGAGCCGTGCCATGAATGCCTGGCGGAACTCGCGCCCGTGCTGGACGGGCGTGGTGACCCAGCGTGCGAAGGCCGCCTCGCCGGTGGCCGTCAGCTGGAACATCCGACGTGGCGGCCGACGTCCGGCGACGTCCCGGTGTTCGCGAATGTATCCCTCGTCGGCCAATCGGTCCAGCGCGGCGTAGGTCTGTCGCTGCTGGGTGCGCCATACCAGGTGCAGCACGACGGTCTGCGCGAGCCGCTTGTGGATGGCGTAGGCGTGCGCCGGCGCGCCCCGCATCAGGCCGAGCAGCGCGTATTCCATGCCGAGTGGGAGTTTGATCATCGGACTCATTGCCCCGCCCCCTTCCCGCCCTTGACGTCGTCTGGCGCTGACGCGCGTATCGCAGTGCTCTGGTATACTGATTGAAACAGTATATGGTCAATTGGCATACAGCGGCACAGCGGGGGGCGAGCATGTGGCAGCACCGCAGCGGGATCTTCGGCATCATCGGGCTGGCACTGCTCATCGGCTGCAGCGCCATACAGTCAGACGGGGTGATCACCGTCTACGCCGCA
>CAIQIY010000279.1 GCA_903871975.1 uncultured Chloroflexota bacterium
CAGCGCCGCCATCGACGCCGCGAGCTTCGCGCCGGAGTGGCAGTATCGTGATGCCATGATCGCGGCGATGCTCGAGCAGGCAGCGCATGCGGCGATTGCGGAAGCCGACGGTCGCCCCATCGGCTACGCGATGGCGACCAGCCATGGTGCCGGACATTGGCACCATCTGGTGCGTATCGCCGTGATGCCCGCCTGGCAGGGGCGCGGCGTCGGCGCGCACCTGCTCGGCCACTGGATCAGCCGCGCACATGCCGCCGGCGCCATGCGCCTCAGCCTGAACACCCAAGCCAACAACCAGCACGCCCGTCGGCTCTACGAGCGGTACGGCTTCGCACTCACCGGCGAGCGCATCCTCGTCGTTCGCAGCACCGTCCCGCCGCCAGTGGCTGGTTGATCACACCTCTGATCGCGCCCACCGTTTACCGCGTGCCAGGCGGCACCATCGACTGAGCCCGACCACATCGCGTCGTGCCGATCCACGCGACGGTCGCCGCCAGCGATCACGCACCAAGCCGCTCGAACACGCCGGCCGCGCCCATACCCCCGCCGATGCACATGGTCACCAAGCCATAGCGCCCACCCCGCCGCGCCAGTTCGTGTACCAGATGCACCGTCAGCCGTGCGCCCGTGCACCCGAGCGGATGCCCGAGCGCGATCGCGCCGCCATCCGGGTTGACGCGCTCCTCATCGAGATCCAGCGCGCGGATCACCGCCAGCGCCTGGGCAGCGAATGCCTCGTTCAACTCGATCAGATCGAGGTCCGCCGCACGAATTCCGGCACGCTGCAGCGCACGCGGCACCGCCTCGATCGGGCCGATACCCATGATCTCCGGCGGTACCCCAGCGACTGCAAACGAGCGGAAGGCGGCCATCGGCTGCAGGCCCAGCGCGGCAGCACGCTCCGCGCTCATCACCACCACTGCCGCCGCGCCATCGCTGGTCTGCGACGAATTGCCCGCGGTGACGCTGCCGTCGGCGGCGAATACCGGCCGCAGCCGTGCCAGCGCACCCGCCGACGTATCGCGACGCGGCCCCTCGTCGTGTGCGACCGTCTGCACACGATGTTGCCGTGCCCCATCGGCGAACCAGACTTCTTCGACCTCGACTGGGACGATCTCGCGGCGGAAGCGCCCGGCGTCGAGTGCATCGAGCGCACGCAGATGCGAACGCAGCGCGAAGGCGTCCTGATCGTCGCGGCTCACCGCATAGCGCCGGGCCACATGTTCGGCCGTCAGGCCCATGCCCAGGTACAGATCCGGGTTGAGCTCGATCAGTGCCGGGTTCGGCGCAAAGTGATGCCCGGTCATCGGCACCAGGCTCATGCTCTCGACGCCGCCGGCCACCATCACGTCGCCCATGCCGCACATGATCTGTTGCGCCGCCAGCGCGATTGTCTGCAACCCCGAGGCGCAGAAGCGATTGACCGTCTGCGCCGGCACACTCACCGGCAGGCCAGCGCGTACTGCCGCCAGCCGCGCCAGATTCAGGCCCTGCTCGGCCTCGGGCATGGCGCACCCCATGATGACATCGTCGATCGTCGCCGGGTCGAGCCCGACCGCGCGTTCGACCGCCGCACGAATCGCGGTGGCAGCCAGCTCGGTGGGGTGAACCGAGCGGAAGACCCCGCGTGGTGCCTTGCCGACCGCTGTCCGTGCCGCCGCGACGATCACTGCCTCGCGCATATGCTTCCTCCATCGCACCAGCGGCGCGAATCATCAATTCCGCAACGGCTTGCCATCCTGCAGGATCGCCATGATGCGCGCCTGGGTCTTGGGTTCGGTGATCAGGCGCGCGGTCGCGGCGAACTCGAGGTCGAGCAGGTATTGCTCGCTGACCCACTGCCCGGCGGTGAGATCACCGCCACACAATACGGTCGCCAGCTCGGTTGCCAGGCGTACGTCATAGTCGCTGATGTAGCCACCGGTGCGCATCGCGTGGATGCCGGTGCGCAGTGCGGCGATGCCGCGCCGCCCGATCGCGTAGACCGGCTCGCCGTCGGCGGGCGGTGCGACGTAGTCGGCGGCCACCAGCGCCAGCGCTTCACGCTTGGCTTCGGCGATGAGCCGCGCGCGATTCATCACGATGCGGTCATCATCGGCCAGATAGCCCAGCGCACGCGCGTGCTCGGCGCTTTCGCTGACCTTCGCCAGCGCGATCGTCTCGAATGCCCGCTGCAGCGCCGGCAGTGGATCAATCCCGGCCAGCCGTGCATGGGGCGAGATGTGCCGCCTGACGAACTCCTTGCAGCCGCCCCAGCCAGGAATCAACCCGACGCCCAGTTCGACCAGCCCCATGTAGCTCTCGGCGGCCGCGACGCGCCGTGACGCCGCCAGACAGATCTCGACGCCGCCGCCCAGCACCCGACCATGCGGCGCCGCGACAACCGGTTTTGGGCTGAGGCGGATGGCCTGGAACAGCTCCTGCGTCGCACGACCGGCCTGGCGCACCTCGTCGATCTTGCCCTGCGCCACGCTCATCGCCGCCACCGCCAGATTGACGCCGGCCGAGAAATCGCTGCCCTGATTGCCGATCACCAGGGCTACCCAGCGGTCATCGGCGAGCATGCGCAGCGCCGTACGCCCCATCTCGTCGATCAGGGGGTCGATCGCGTTGACCTTGGCATGAAACTCGAGGCACAGCACGCCGTCGCCGAGATCGAGGATGCTGGCGCTCGGATTGCGCGCCAACTCGGCACCGGCCCCACGCAGATCATCGAGCACGATCATGCCGTCCGGCGGCGCGTAGTCGAGCACCTGTGCCGTCTGCGGATCATACACGCCGGTCACGCGGCCATGCTCGCGCCGATAGAAGCTGCTCACGCCGGCAGCCAGCATCGCCTCGACCCAGCCCGCTACCGCGATGCCGCGGCGGCGCATCAGGTCGGCGCCATGGGCCACGCCGATCGCGTCCCACACCTCGAACGGCCCGAGCTGCTGGTTGAAGCCCCAGCGCATCGCATTGTCGACATCGGTCAGCCGATCGGCGATCTCGGGGATGCGTCGCGCGGCATACGCCACCGTCCGCAGCAGGGTTTCCGCCAACAATGCCGCAGCGCGGTCGTCGTCGGCGCGATCGACGATGAAGCGCAGGCGGTCGCGCAGCGCATCGATGCGGCGCGCGCGGGTCACCAGATCGAAGCGGGGCTTGCGTGGTGCCACGTGCTCGAGCGTCGTCAGATCGAGTGGCCAGAACTCACGACCGCTGGCACCGCGTACCTCGCGATAGAAACCAACCCCGGCCTTGTTGCCCAACCAGCCGCGCTCGAGCATCGTCGCAAGTGGTGCAGGCACGCGGAACAACTCGCGCTCCTCGTCGTCGGGTGCCGCGTCGTAGACATTCTGGGTGACGTGCGCCATCACATCGAGCCCGACGAGATCGATCAGGCGGAAGGTGGCAGTCCGCGGGTTGCCGATCAGCTCGCCGGTGAGCGTATCGACCTCTTCGACGCTGTAGCCGTGAGCCAAGGCGTAATGCACCGTGACCTGGCCGGCATAATTGAAGATGCGGTTGCCGATGAAGTTCGGCCGATCCCGTGCGATGACGACCCCTTTGCCGAGCCGCTCGTCGGCGAATTGCACCATCGTCGCCAGTGCTTCGGGGGCGGTGTCGACGGTGGGGATGACTTCGAGCAGGTAAAGATACCGTGGCGGATTGAAGAAATGGGTACCCATGAAGTGGGCACGAAACGCTGTCGAGCAGCCGGCGGCGATGTCGGCGATCGGAATGCCACTGGTATTCGACGAGACGATGCTGTCGGGGCGGCGCACGGCGTCGATGCGTGCCATCAGCGCACGTTTGGCATCGAGGCGTTCGACGATCACCTCGATGATCCAGTCGGCCGCGGCGACCAGCGCCATGTCATCGACCAGATTGCCGATCGTGATCGCCTCGGCGCGCTCGGGGACTGCGAGTGCCGCCGGGCGCGCGGCCTTGAGGCGCGCCAGGCCTGCCGCGACGATCCGGTTACGCACGGCGCGGTCGTCGAGCGACGCGCCACGGGCACGCTCCTCGTCGTTCAGCTGCTCCGGTGCCACATCGAGCAACGCCACCTGCAGGCCGGCATTGGCGCACAACGCCGCAATGCCACCACCCATCGTGCCGGCACCGATCACCGCCACCTTCTGAATCCGCGTCATCTGCACCTCCTGTGCTGCGGCCCGCCATCAGGCTCAACGCAACTCGCGGCTGCTGTACCCCAGCAGGCGGCGTGCGACGATCAGGCGGTTGATCTGGCCGGTTCCCTCGTAGATGTCATTGATGCGTGCGTCACGCATCCACTTCTCGAGCAGCAACGTGCATGAGTAGCCCTCCGGGCCGAGCAGCTCGACGGCCTTCTGCGCGATGAAGGTCGCCACCTGACCAGCCTTGACCTTGGACATCGACGCCTCGAGGGCATTGTCCTGGCCGGCATCCATCGCGGTGACGGCACGCAGCACCAGCAGCCACGCAGCGCGATGCTGCGCCTCCATCTGCCGCAGATCGCGCTCGATCGCCGTCTGGCGGTGCAGTGGAACATCATAGCGGATCGTCACGCCGCGCTGCCGCAGGTACGTGATGGTGAACTCGAGCGAAGCACGGGCGATGCCGATCGCCGAGGCGGCGACCAGCGGCCGGGTCGCGTCGAAGGTGCGCATCGCGCCGGCGAAGCCCTTGCCGCCGCTGCTGCGACCATCGCTGATCTCCTCGCTGCCGAGCAGGTTCTCGCGCGGAATGCGGCAGTGCTGAAAGATGATCGCCGCGGTGTCGGAGGCGCGGATGCCATGCTTGTGCTCGAGCTTCGTCACGAGCATGCCGGGCGTGCCCGCCTCGACGACGAATGGCTTGATCGCCGCGCGGCCGGCACTCGGATCGAGCGTCGCCCACACCACGACGAAGCCGGCCGAGTCGCGGGCCGCCATCGCGCCGCTGGTGACGAAGATCTTCTCGCCGTCCAGGATCCATTCGCGGCCATCGTCCGACAGCCGCGCCCGCGTGCGGATGGCGGCAGTATCCGAGCCGGCATGTGGCTCGGTCATCGCCATCGCCGACCACTTGGGTTCGCCCTCGCCGAAGCGTCTGAGGAAGCGCTCTTTTTGTTCGGGTGTGCCGGTGGCGTCGACGGCGGCACCCCCGAGACCGGCGCCGGGTGTCGCGAGATACATGCCGGCATCGCCCCACGACAGCGCCTCGACCATGTGTGCCAGCATCAGATAGCCGATGCGTGGCCGTGGGCGGCCGTCGCGGTCGAGCCGCTCGCTGGTATCGGCCGAGAAGTTCCGGCCACCCTGCGCGCGAACAGTTTGCCAGATCAGCGAGGTGTATTCGACCGGCCGTTCACCCTCGTGATCGTCGTAGTAGCGCGCCCGCGGTCGCATGACTTGCTCGCCCAGCATGCCGATGAACTGCACCTGGCGGCTCACCGGGGTAGGCATCTCGAAATCGATCATGATCGCACTCCGGTCATCACTCAGACGATCGCCAGGCCGAGGAACGTCGGGAAGCCGCGGGCCTCGCGCAA
Organism: uncultured Chloroflexota bacterium; assembly: GCA_903871975.1. Taxonomy (GTDB): domain Bacteria; phylum Chloroflexota; class Chloroflexia; order Chloroflexales; family Roseiflexaceae; genus CAIQIY01. Next base: position 5,498 of record CAIQIY010000279.1, read on the forward strand.
CCAGCGCTCGACGGGATACTCGCGAATATAGCCATGCCCACCCAGAATCTGCACGGCACGATCGGTGACCATCAGGACCATCTCGTCGGCGTACTGGGCGGCGAGTGCGGCCTCGCGCATCGCGGGCAGGCCGCGGTCCAGGCGCCAGGCGGCTTCCCATGCCAGCAGGCGCGCCGCGTCGATCTCGATCGCCATCTCGGCCAGCATGAAGGCGATCGACTGGTTCTGCGCGATCGGTCGGCCGAATGCTTCGCGCTGCAATGCATAGGCCCGTGCATACTCGTACGCGCCCCGAGCCACGCCGACGGCGCTGGCGGCCAGCGCGACCCGCGAGCGATCGAGCAGCGGCTCGATCGTGCCGGGAAGGCGCGAAGCCGCCGGCAGCCATACGCCGTCGAATCGCACCTGGTAGGTCGGCAGCGCGCGCAGGCCCATGTGCTGCTCGCGGTCAAGCACGGCGACGCCGGCACTGTCGCGTGGAACGATGAATGCCGCCAACTCATCGCCGACCCGGGCATACACCAGCAATGCTGCCGCATCGTTGGCCCGCGCGACGTAGCCCTTGAGGCCGGTGAGCAGGTATTCGTCGCCATCGGCAAAGGCGACCGTCTGCAGCGCAGTCGGGTCGAAATCCCAGGTTGGCTCGATCAGGGCGGCGCTCAGCGGCGCGTAGCCCCCCTCAAGCAACGGGGTCAGCCAGCGTTCGCGCTGCGCGTCGCTACCTGCGCGGGCCAGTGGTACGGCGAACGTGGCAGGGAGCAGCAGGTGCCAGCCGAGTGCGACATCGCCGGCGGCGAGCTCTTCGAGCGCGAGGGCACCGGTCAGCGCAGCCTGTGCATCAGCGATGCCGCCGAGCGCTTCGGGGATGGCATTGTGGAGCAGCCCGAGCTCCCAGCCACGTGTCAGCACCTCGGCCGGGGTGCTGCGCTGCTCGTCGGCGTCGTGCGCCAGCGGTCGCAGCTGTTCGCTGGCAAACCGGCGCACCGTGTCGATGACGAGCTGTTGCTCGTCGCCAGGCGTGAAGCTGATCATATGGCTTCCTAATCACTGAGCGCGCCGAGCTGCAACAACAGGGGCAAGCTGCCCTCGAAGCGCAGTCGGCCCGACATGAACGCCATGTTGCCGTTCAGTTCGCCACGCATCATCGCACCGAAATCATCGATCGTCATCAGCACCGTCAGCTCGGGCTCGGCGCTTTCGCCGAAGATGATCACCGCACGGTATTCGGCGCCGTCGGCTCGACTGAGCTCGAGCGTCACCTGGCCGCGCAGCTCCCTGACGATGCCGACCTTGCCGCGCAGGTAGTAGTCGATGAACCACTCGGTGTCGTCGGCGCGCATCGCTGCATGCCAGCTGTCGGCCTCGACGTGCAAGCGCATGTCGCACGGCTCCAGAGCGGCGCTGGAGTGCTGCAGCTGGCCGTCGGTGATGCGGAACCAGTGGGTCGGGCCGTCACCGATGGCGTAGGCGACGGTGAACTGCGCCTGCTGGCGCACGCTGGCCGGCGCCTGGGCGATCGCCGCCCCGTAGCGCGCGATCAGCCCGGCGGCGAGATATTCGTTCGGTTGGCTCGGTGCATCCATGTCGTGTCCTCCCTCATCTGCATTGGTCGGCGATCGTGCAACGGCCACTTCTATGCTACCACAGTGCATCGCTGCGTGCGGCGGTGACCGACGGTCGGCGGGGACGGGCCGCGAGGGTCATGCGTCATGATCTCGATGCAACCCTGGCGCCCGGTCTGGTGGCATGCCTGGTCATCGGGCGTTGCCGCTGCTATACACGCGATGGTCGCCCCGACATCGCGTGGCGCGAGCCCAGCCTCGACGCAGCCCTGGATGTGCGCACGGGTGTGTATGGGGTGCGACGTAAAGTTTCGGGGCTATGCAGTACCGGCCAGTTCGCGCTGGCGGCGCACGCTCC
>CAIQIY010000280.1 GCA_903871975.1 uncultured Chloroflexota bacterium
CGACCGCTGGCGCTTCCGGCGTTGACGTTGCATCAGCCCTGGCCTCGCTGTCTGCCGGCATTGACACACAGGTCCATCACACAGTAGACTGGTTCACACGCCGATGGCCCCACCTGCAGCTGGAACACCAACTGCTCAGTGGAGTGACCGCATGACTGATACGGCGAGGACAGAGATGCACGAGCCGCTGGCACGTATCGCGGCACTGACCACCACGCCACGGTACAACATCAAGGCTGTTGTCCAGCAGACATCAGTGCATGTGTCGACGCTCCGTGCCTGGGAGCAACGCTATGGCGTGCCTCAGCCTGCGCGCACCGAGAGCGGCCATCGGCTCTATTCACCACGCGATGTGGCGATCATCAAGTGGTTGCACCATTGCACAGAAGAAGGCCTATCGATCAGCCATGCGGTCGCACTATTACGGCAGAGTGGCATCCTGGCCAGCGAGCCACCGGCAGTCACAGCAGCGCTCGAACTCGTGAACGGCGCGGTTGATTGGCCTGATGTGCGACAGGAGCTGATCAGCGCCCTGCTAGCCGTCGACCTGCCGCGCGCACATCTGCTCGTCAATGCCGCGGTGCTCCAAACCCACAGCGATGTCGTCATCAGCAAGCTGTTCCTGCCGGTCCTCCACGAGATCGGATCGCAGTGGGCTGCCAGCACGCTCTGTGTCGCAGAAGAGCATCTGATCGCCAATTTCATCAGACAACGACTGCTGGTGATGAACCAGATTCTGGCACCCTACGGCAGCGGCCCGCGGCTGATCTGTGGCTGTGTCGCCGGAGAACACCACGAACTCGGGCTCCTCATGTTTGCCACCTTGATGGAGCTTCGTGGCTGGGAGGTGCTCTATCTCGGGCAAGACGTGCCGCTCGAAGGACTGGAGTCACTGTTCCGACGGGCTGCGCCCGCGCTGATTTGTTTCAGCGTGAACGGCGCTGAGCACCTGGAGTCCTTGCAGGCTATTCAGGCATGCGTCGCCAGCCAGCATGATGTATCTCTTGACTTCGCCTTCGGTGGTGGGCTCTTCGTCCGACATCCGGAACTATTGACCCATCTACCGGAAGGGTATCTCGGTGACGATCTCAGCGCCGCCGTGACGCGGGCCGATGCACGAGCCAGCGTCCTCGTCGCTGATGGCACACGACACCGGCACAGAGCAGCATTCTGGTGAACGGGGATTCGGAGCGAACCGATGGACGAGCTCGATCATTGGATGGCACAGCACGGTCGTGACGCCGCACAGGCGCTCGAACGGCAACGCGACCCGATCTGCCATGCCGTATCGGCGGAGCTGCGTGTGCGATTTCCGCTGCTGTGCCTTGAAGCATCACGTCCCGATGGCGCTGCGTTTCAGGAGTTGGCGTTCACCGAGACACCGCGACGGTTTCATCGGCTGATCCAGGCGGCACTCCTCTTTCGTTCGCGTGCGGTGATCGTGCGTGAGTATGCCTGGGGCATGGGCGTATTGCATGGGTATGGTGTGACACCGCACCACATGCTGACACAGGTGCGGTTATATCAGATGATCGCGCGGGAACGTGTCTCGTTCGCTCCAGGCAGTACGCACTTGTTCGATCACTTGATCGATCACGTAGCCGTGGTGATCGATCAGCTCAGCCGGGATGGTACGCCGGGGGAAGAGCTGGTCGGTACAGCGCGCAGCACCCGCACCAGCCCACAGCGCTCATCCTCGTGAGTTGCCTGCTCAGAGCGCATCGAGCGGCGCGTCAGCATCGGCAAGCAATGCAGCAATCTGTGCTGGTGATGGGGCACCGCCACCACGTTCATGCCACCAGCGGCGATACCACCGCAGATTGTTCTGAAACGCGATCAGCACCTCAGCTTCGGTGAGCGGCGACACCTTCTGCTGCAGCATCTGCAGGATCGCCGGACGATCATCAGCGTTGACCTCCGGGGTGCTGGCAAGAATGCGCTCGGCGCGCAGCAGGAAGAGTTCGCGCTCAATCGCCGGGAACTCATCGTTGATCTGGCGAATATTCCCCAGATAACACACCATCCGTTGCCGTGGTGTCTCACGCACGTCGCGGAAGCTTTCCACGAGGTAGGCATCGTGGAACACCACGTTGGCAGTCGACGCATTCTTGTGGCGACGCACGATCCAGCGGATGTACATGGCCCCTCCCTGCATACTGGTCAGTCGGTGGGTCAGCGCGCATCGGCACCCTGGATCCACATGCGGATGGCATCGCGCGACACTCCATCGTCAATCGTGTCAGCGCACACCGTTCAATGCCCCTTCCAGATGATCCTCCAGATCACCATAGATCGCACGTAACCGGTCAATCGTCGCGTCGTCAGCCTCCCAGATACCGCGACCATGTGCCTCGAGCAATCGTGCCACCGCGTTGCGCGCTGCGCGAGGATTCGCGGCGGTGAGACGCTGCCGCACTGCGTCGTCGAACACAAACGTCGCAGCGGCATCGTCAAACACCCAGCCATCGACATTGCCGGCGGTCGCTCCCCAGCCCACGAGGTACGTGAAGCGATTGCCGATCTCCGCCGCGCCAGCAAAGCCATGCTCAAGCAAGGGCTCGTACCAGCGTGGGTTGAGAATCTTGGCACGTGCCTCGACGCGCAGCAGATCGGCGGCATCGTTGAGCGCCAGCGTACCAGCCTGCTGTTCGGCGAACGTGAGCGCCGGCGCATGACCCCGTGCCTGTGCGGCGGCGAGCTGAATCGCACCACTGTGGCCATAGTAGTGCTGCATATCGGTCAGACCATACTCGACGCTATCGATTGGCTGAAAGACGTGCTCGACGCTGCGCAGCATGCCGCGCAGAATCTCGGGGGCTGCAGCACCCCCGCGCCCACCGCCGTAGGTGTGCGCACTCCGCTGGACGTACGTCTCAGCCAGATCGTTGCGCTCATCCCAGGCGCTCTCATCGATCCGCTCATCGACGCCAGTGCCGTACATACCTGGTGCCTGCGTGAAGATCCGCGCCGTCGCCGCG
>CAIQIY010000281.1 GCA_903871975.1 uncultured Chloroflexota bacterium
TGTTCGGCGTTGCAGCGGGGCACGATCCTTCGGGTGTATCGAAATGCGCGGCGCAGTTGCGCTGCATCATGGGGCGCGCATCTGATCTGACGGACGTGCGTCGTCCCCGTCGGGCTGCATGCCGTCACGTTCGCGCCACACCAGCGTCTGCGCGTCAAATGGCGCGCCCCGGAACGGCCGGCCTGCTGGTGGTCTGCGCCACATGGACACGCAAGATGCTCTGTGCGGGGTGTGTCGGTGTCACAGCAGCATTCAGACGTTTGATAGGAGCATTCGTCCCATAGCGCCCGACGAACGTGCCACCGACTCCCATCTGGTGGCAATCGGGTAGTGGGCTCTGGCGTTGTTGCGGTCACCGGAATCGATCGGTCCCGAGACGGTATGAGTGGTGATCTGCATCGCATCGATCGCTGGATGCCGCCAGCGGCGACAGGCGGGGCTGGCTAGCCGACCCCGGCTGGCTTGCACCACACCATGCGGTGGGCACGCCCCGCCGTCATCGAGACGACGGCAGCATCACACTGTCCCGCCACAATCCCGACAGTGCCGGGAGACGCCGACGGGGTGTGCCACGTGACACACCCCGTCGATGCCCATACACCTGAAATTGGGTCAAGAACGCTGCTCTTCGTCCGTTGTCGGCAGAGCATCGCCGGGTGGTTCGTCGGCTGATGCCCCGGATCCGTCGACACTCAAGCTGGCCAGCATGATCTCACGCAACATCTCGGCATCGCGTTCGGCGCCATCACGCATGGCTTCACCGCCATGCGGCAGCTCTGGCGCACCTGCTGTGCCTGCCGCCTCGAGCAGCGCCTGCCGGGCCTCGATGCCAGTCCCTGCCGGGATGAGCTTGCCGATGATCACATTCTCCTTCAGCCCACGCAGATAGTCGACCTTGCCGCTCACCGCCGCATCGGTCAGGCCGCGGGGCGTCTCCTGGAATGAGGCCGCCGACAGGAAGCTGTCGGCGGACACGCCCGCCTTCGTCAGCCCCTGCAGCACGGTGAAGGCAGTCGCCGGCTCGCCCCCCTGGCTCACAATCTCGAGGTTCCGACGCACGAACTCGGCTGCGTCCGTCAGCTCGCTGGGCAGCCAGCCCGTGTCACCGGGTTCCTCGATGCACACTCGGCGAAGCATCTGACGTACGATGACCTCGATGTGCTTGTCATTGATCACGACGCCTTGAAGCCGGTAGACGCGCTGCGCCTCGTTCACCAGATAGCGCTGTACGGCCTCGCGACCCTGCAGGCTCAGGAGCTCGTGCGGATCAGCCGATCCTTCGGTCAACTGCTGGCCGGCGATGACGCGTGCACCGTTCACGATTCCATTCGCCATTCGCGCCAACGCTGGTACCGGCAGTTCACGGACTGCCTGGACCTCGCTGTTGACGCCGATGAACCCCGCAGCGCTGCGCACTGTCCCGGGTAACCGCGCCACAATCGGATCACCGGCGATGTCGGCGCGATTGCTCTCGGCGATCACCTGCCCCTCGGCGACCAGGTCGCCATCGTTTACTACGGCCGTGTAGTGCGGCGGCAAGTGATGCTCATCGACATAAACCTCGGTCGACATCACGCGGACCTTGCGTGACGCATCGTCGGACATCAGTTCGATGATGCCATCGATCGGCGCCAGCAGTGCCTTGCCCTTCGGTGCGCGCGCCTCGAAGATCTCTTGTACGCGCGGCAAGCCTTGTGTGATGTCGTCGGCCGATGCCACGCCACCGGTATGGAAGGTGCGCAGCGTCAGCTGTGTACCGGGCTCACCGATCGATTGCGCCGCGATGACGCCGACCGCCTCGCCGATGTCGACCAGCTTGCCGGTCGCAAGGTTGCGCCCATAGCACATGCGGCAGATGCCATAATCGGCCTGACATGCCAGTGGCGACCGTACATAGACTGCTGTCATGCCTAGTGCGCCGATGCGACGCGCAAGCAGATCGTCGATCTCGGCATTGCGCGCCGCGATCACCTCGCCCGTCTGTGGGTCGATCAGGTCGCTCGCCAGCAATCGGCCCTGCACACGCGCTTCAAGCGGCTGTTGCTCGCCGGCGTCGAGCCACAGGCCATCTTCGGTGCCGCAGTCATCGAGCGCCACGATGTTGGCTTGCGCCACATCGACGAGCCGGCGCGTCAGGTGGCCTGCGTCCGATGTGCGCAATGCGGTGTCGGCCATGCCTTTGCGCCCACCATGCGTCGACACAAAATACTCGAGCACCGACAGCCCTTCGCGGAAGTTCGATTTGATCGGCAACTCGATGATCTTGCCAGTCGGATCTGCCATCAGACCGCGCATGCCGGCCATCTGGTTCAGCTGATTGGTGTTGCCGCGCGCTGCCGAATAGATCATCATCGCCACCGGGCCGTGCCGCGTGAGGCTCTGCTCGACCGCATTCTTTGTCTCTCGGGTGGCTTCCTGCCAGATCTTGACGATTGCGTTGTAGCGCTCCTCGGGCGACAGTAGCCCACGGCGGAACTGCTTCTCGACGTCAGTCGCACGCTGTTCGCTCTCGGCAATGATCTCGCGTTTGTATTCGGGAACCTGGATGTCATCGATGCCGATCGTCATCCCACCCAGCGTTGCGTACTTGAACCCGAGCGATTTCAGCATGTCTGCCTGTAATGCAGTCATCTCGGAACCGAACAGGCGCGCCAGCTCATCGCGAGACTTTGGAGTCGCAGCGCGAGTAGCAGGCTCGTTTGATGCGCTCTCGGGTCGCTTGAGATGCAGCTGAAGCCGAAGTCGGTCAATATCCGCATCAGAAATATTCGCAGGGTTCGTGTAGTAGCGATAACACTCGGCGATGATGTCCTTGAGCCCGGATTTCGGAACGGGGTTATTACGATATGCCAGTGGCGGCAACAACGCACTATTGAAGATCAGGAGGCCTACTGTTGTCTCGAGCAGGAGCACACCATCGGCCTGTTTACGCTCGCCGAGCGTGTTGGCTGGCCCCTTGGCATCACCGCCGACGCGGTGGATGCGGAACTCGCGCAACGTGCTGATCCGGGCCGCCTGCGCGGGATCATCGATGGTCACCGGTGTCGGGCTCAGCCATGGCGCCAGGGCATCAAAGCTGGCCATATCGTCGCGGCTTCGCACGGTGTCATAGCGCACATACTTCTGCGGCAGTCGAACCCAGATTGGCGCCTGCATCTCGATGACGCCCTGCTCGTATGCCATCAGCGCCTCTTCGGCCGAGGCGAACACCTTGCCGGCGCCGAGCGCTTGATCCGCTGGTTTGGCCAACGTCAGGTAATAGCATCCGAGGACGATGTCCTGCGATGGAGTGATGATCGGATCGCCATTCGCCGGCGAGAGCAGGTTGTACTTCGAGAGCATGCGCATGCGCGCCTCTTCCTGCGCCTTGGGCGACAGGGGGACGTGCACAGCCATCTGGTCACCGTCGAAGTCTGCATTGAATGCAGCACACACCAGTGGATGCAGCTGAATGGCCGACCCTTCGATCAACTGGGCTTCGAATGCCTGGATCGACAGCCGATGCAGCGATGGGGCACGATTCAGGAGGACAAGGTAGTCCTTGATGACTTCTTCGAGGACGTCCCAGACATCTGGGTGCACCCGCTCAACGATGCGCTTGGCCGCCCTGATGTTCGGCGCTGCGCCACGGCTGACGAGCCGCTGCATGACGAATGGCTTGAAGAGCTCCAGCGCCATCTTCTTGGGTAGGCCACACTGGTGGAGCTGCAGGTTCGGGCCGACCACGATGACCGAACGCCCCGAATAATCGACGCGCTTGCCGAGCAGGTTCTGCCGAAATCGCCCCTGCTTGCCTTTCAGCATGTCGCTGAGGCTCTTGAGCCGATGCTTGCCTTTGCCACTGACGGCGCGCCCCCGACGCCCGTTGTCGATCAGTGCATCAACTGCTTCCTGCAGCATCCGCATCTCATTGCGCAGGATCATCGGCGGGGCATTGATGTCCATCAGGCGCTTGAGGCGATTGTTGCGGTTGATCACGCGACGATAGAGATCATTGAGCCCGCTGGTCGCGAAGCGCCCACCATCAAGCTGCACCATCGGCCGCAAATCGGGCGGGATGACGGGCAACATGGTCAGAATCATCCAGGCCGGGTTGTTGCCGCTCTTGCGGAACGCCTCGACGACGCGCAACCGCTTGGTTGCCTTCTTGCGCCGTTGCCCCTGACTCGCGTCGATCTCTGCCTGCAACTCGTCGGCAAGGCGGTTTAGATCGACGGTATCTTCGATCAGGGTGCGCACCGCCTCGGCACCTTGGCCGGCCTTGAACATGCCGGGTGCCAGCTCGCTCAGCTGAAGGTGCTCGCCTTCGCTCATGATGCGCTTGAGCTTGATGCCATCGAGCAGGTCGAGGCGCTGCTTCTCCTCGCGTATCAGTCGCTCAAGATCGGCTTGCAATCGCCCCCGCAAGCGCTCACGCTCCTGCGTCGCCTGCACTGCCGTCCGTTCGCGCTCGGCATCCGTCAGCAACTCGGCATCGGCCAGCTCACGCTGACGCAATGCCTCAAGTGTCTCAAGCTCCTGATCGACGAGCTCATCGAATGCATCCAGCGTCTTCTCGCCGATGATGTCGCCCTCTTCGACCAACACCTGGCCGTACAGGCTGAGCTCTTCATCGACCTGTTGCCCGATACGATCCTCGAGGTCGCTGCGAATCCGTTCCGCCTCGGCATTCAGTGCATCACGCCGGGCACGGAAATCATCATCGATGCGATGTTGGATCGATTGACGTGTGGTCTGGACACCACCGAGCATGGTCGTCAACTGCGACGACAGCTCAATCTGACGACCATCAGCCTCTGCCTGGATGCGCTCGCGTCGCTCACGATACGTCTGCTGGAGTTTGTCGCGTGTCTGCTTCAATCCGGCTTCATCGATCGACGTGACGATGTATTGCGCGAA
>CAIQIY010000282.1 GCA_903871975.1 uncultured Chloroflexota bacterium
CCCCACGAGGGCAGCGATCCGCTCTGGATGCTGATCCCGGTGATGTCGGCGCTGCACGCCATCGTCGCACGCAAGATCGACCCCCTCCAGCCAGCCGTCGTCAGCCTCGGCGTCGTGCGTGGCGGCACGGTCTCGAACGTGATTCCGGCGGAAGTCTACCTCGAGGGCACGCTGCGCAGCTTCGATCCGCAGGTGCGCGAGCGATTGATCAGCGAAGTCGAACGCGCGCTGGCGGTATCGCGCCACTTCGGTGGCGACTATCGGCTCAGCATCGAACGTGGCTACCCCGCCGGCCACAACGATGCCACGGTCGTCGGCTGGATGGAGGGCGTCATCGGCGATCTGGTCGGCAGCGATGCGATCGATCGCTCGCGCGCCGGCATGGGCGCCGAGGATTTCAGCTACATGACCCAACGCGCACCGGGCGCGATGTTCAATCTCGGTGCAGCACTCGGCGACGGCGTGGTGCGGGCGCATCACACGCCGATCTTCGACATCGACGAGCGTACGTTTGCCGTGGGCACGGCAGTGCTGGCCGAGACGGCGCGTCGGTACCTCACGGGCGCGTTGCGCTGAACAGAACGGGGGGCGAGCGATGAGCCAGTTGCCTTCGGCCCATGGTGGCGATGCCTGGGTGCCTCGCAGCGCATCGCTGGCCGACGAGCTCGGCAGCGTCTGGGCGTCGGTCGGCGTCGCCAGCGAGGTCGGCCCGCTGCGGCATGTCCTGCTGCATCGTCCCGGCGCCGAGCTGGTGGGCATCAGCGATCCGGCGCCCGTCCTGTGGCATGGGCTGGTCGATCCGCTGCTGGCCCAGGCGCAGCATGATGCGCTGGTGGCGACCTACCGCCAGCTCGGCGTGACGGTGAGCTTCATCGACGCCGGCGACCGCGCGACGCCGAACCTGTATTTTGCCCGCGACCTGTTCTTCATGACGCCGCAGGGTGCCGTGGTGTCGCGCATGGCTTCGGCGGTGCGTGCCGGCGAGGAGCGTCTGGCGGCGCTGGCGCTGGCGCGGCTGGGCGTGCCGATCCTGCACACCGTGCATTCGCATGGGACATTCGAGGGTGCCGACATCGTCTACCTGCGCGACGGCGTGGTGCTGGTGGCGCACGGGCTCCGTTCGAACCACGAGGGCTGCCGACAGGTCGCACAGGTGTTGCGCGACATCGGCCTCGAGCCGGTGATCGTGGACATGCCGTGGGGTACCGGCCATATCGATGGTGGTCTGAGCGTGATTGATCGGCAACGCGCGATCGTGCGACCACATCATCTGGGCCATTCGGCGATCGCGGTCCTGCGCCGCCTGGCCTACGAGCTGATCGAAGTTCCCGACGAGCGCGAGACGGCGGGTGGCATGGCGATCAATCTGGTGCCGGTGGCGCCGGGCGTCGTGGTGCTGCCGGCGGGCAATCCCATCACGCAGCGCGCACTCGAGCGGCGTGGTGTCAGCTGCCATGCCGTCGATGTGAGCGCCCTGATGCTGGGCGGTGGCGCGGTGCACTGCATGACGGGCGTGGTCCGCCGCGATCAGCCGTGATGGTCGGTGGGCCAGCACGCCCGCGCGCCAAACCCGCCGCAGGGCACGGTGCGCCCATGGCCGGGCGCACGCCGGCGTGTTGTGCGTGGCGAAGCTGACGAGGAGGACTTCATGACCATTCGCGTGGGCGTGATCGGCGCCGGTGCCAACACCGTGCGCTGGCATATTCCGCGGCTACAGCAGATCGACGGCGTCGCGGTGAGCGCCGTCGTCAACCGCGGCCCCGAGTCATCGCAGCGCGTGGCTCGGCAGTTCGGCATCCCGCGCGTTCATGCCCGCTGGCAGGATCTGGTGGCCGACCCTGCGCTCGATGCGGTCGTGATCGGCACCTGGCCCTATCTGCACGCCCGGGCGACGATCGCGGCGCTGCGTGCCGGCAAGCATGTCCTGTGCGAGGCGCGCATGGCGATGGACGTCGCCGAGGCGCTGGCGATGCGTGACGTCGCCCGGGAATGCGAGCCACTGGTGACGCAGATCGTGCCGGCGCCGTTCAGCCTGCCGGTCGATGCGACCATCGCGCGCCTGCTGGCCGAGGGGTACTGTGGTGAGCTGCTGGCGGTCGATGTCCAGGATGGCGGCGGGTTCATCCAGCCCGACGCGCCATTGCACTGGCGCCACGATGCTGATCTGTGCGGCGTCAATGTGATGAGTCTGGGCATCTGGTACGAGACGCTGATGCGCTGGGTGGGCGAGGCGACGCACGTGGTGGCACGCGGCCGGACATTCGTGCGGCAACGGCGCGATGCCGCCGGGACATTGCGCGCCGTTCGGCTGCCTGATCATCTGGACGTGCTCGCCGATCTGGCATGTGGCGCCCAGGCGCATCTCCGTATCTCGGCGGTGCAGGGCCATGCCGGCCCGCCATCGGCCACGCTGTACGGCAGCGCCGGAACGCTGCGCTTCGTCGATGGCGTGCTGCTCGGCGGCCGCCGCGCCGACGCTGCACTGGCACCGATCAGCGTTCCACCCCACGAGGCTGGCGCGTGGCGCGTCGAGGAGTCGTTCATCGGCGCGATCCGCGGCAGCGAGCCGGTGCGATTGACCGACGTCGACACTGGTGTGAAGTACATGCGTTTCACCGAGGCGGTTGCGCGCAGTGTGGCCAGCGGCATGGCTGTCGCACTCGAACGGTGAGCGACCCGCAGCACAGCGCGCAGCACCATGCGTGCGCTGCCCCCGCTCCGGCGCCAGCACGCCGGAGCGGCGCTCAACGCGCCAGGACCGCCACCTGCGCGAGGTGCCATAATGGGCCGGGCAACACGCCGAGTGCGATCAGCGCCAGGGCGGCGAGCGCGAGGGTGACGGCGGTGACCGGTGCGACCGACACTGCCGGCCGCTCGCCGGCTGGCTGCATCCAGATTGGGCGCAACATGCGCAGGTAATATGCCAACGCGACGACTGTCATCGCCAGCGCGACCACGACCAGCCAGGCGGCGCCGGCCTCCCATGCGCCGACGAACACCGCGAACTTGGCGGTGAAGCCAGCGAGCGGTGGCAGGCCGGCCAGCGAGGCGATCGCGATCGTCAGCACGGTCGCCAGCAGCGGGTTGCGCTGGCGCAATCCCGCCAGATCCTCGAGGCGATCGGCGACGCCCGCCGACTGCAGCGCCGCCAGCGCGCCGAAGGCGGCCAGGCTGGCGAGCAGTGCCACTACCAGGTAGTACAGCAGCGCCACCGTCGCCGAGTCGCGCAGCGGCGCGGCCCCGCCCAGCGGCACCAGTGCCAACGCGACAAACCCGGCTTGGCTGATGCTCGAATACGCCAGCAGCCGCCGCGTCACATCCTGGGGGAGTGCCGCCAGATTGCCCAGGACCAGCGTCAGGCCGGCGAGCAGCGCGAGCAGCGCCATCCAGCCAGTGAAGCCGGCAGAACCGGCAGCGCCCGCCACACCGGGGAATGCAGCCGTCAGTATGCGCATCAGCAGGAACACGCCGGCAGTCTTCGATGCAGCCGCCAGAAATGCCGCCACCGTCGGCGACGCACCCTGATAGACGTCGGGCGCCCAGCTGTGGAACGGCACCAGCGCCAGCTTGTATGCCGCGCCCGCGATCATCAGCGTCACCGCCAGCATGATCGCCCCGCGTTGCGTCGCATCGGCGACACGCACGGCTTCGGCGATGGCGGCGAAGCTGGTGTTGACGCGTGGCGGCCCACCATCGGCGCCACCGATGCTCGCAGTGACACCATACGCCAGGCTCATGCCGTACAGCAGCACTGCCGACGACACCACGCCGAACAGCACGTACTTCATGCCGGCCTCGGTGGCGACTGGCTGTCGGGCGCTGTAGCCCGCCATGACATACAGGGCGATCGATGCGCACTCGAGCGCGACGAACGCGATGATCAACTCCTGTGCCGCCGCCATCGTGCACATCCCCAGCGTTGCCAGCAGCAGCAGCGTGAAGAACTCGGCCGGATGTGCGTCGGGCAGATGATCGCCAGCCAGCAGCGCGACCACCAGTGCCGCACCGATCAGCACCAGGCGCGCCATCATCGTGATGCCATCGGTCGCGAACGCGCCCAACAACGCATCGCGTGCGGCACCACCGGCCTGCAGGTTCCGCCCCAGCGACAGCAGCGCATCGAGCGGGCCGGCTGTGCTGGCGGGGGCGATGGTGAACGCCAAGCCACCCTGGACGAGGGCGACCAGCCAGATCAAGCCCAGACCGATGCTGGTGAGCTGTGCTGCAGCGCGGCCGCGTTCGCGCCGCGCGGTCGGATCATCGGCCCAGCGCTCCAGGACATCCGAGCCCAGCACCAGGAGCGCCAGTACGGCGAGCATCAATTCGGGCAGCAGCCGTGGGACATCGCTGAGTTGAAACATCATGGATCGCTTGCCTTTCGGCGCAGTGACACGCAGACGCATGGATGCGCGCACGCATCGCCGCTGCGCGTCGTGCTGGTTCTGATCACCGCAGTGGCACCACCGGCGCCACGCGCGCCAGCGCATCGGCGATTGGTGCTACGCCGCCGGCCACGAGATCCGTGAGCAGACCCGGTGCCAAACCGACCGCCAGCAGGATCGCTGCCAGCCATGCGCCCGCCACGCGCTCCTGCCATGTCAGCCGCGGCAGGCCCGCCAGTGCATCGGGCAGCGGGCCAAAGAACACCCGACTGATCGCCAGCAGCGTGTAGCCGCCAGTGAGCGGCACCGAGATCGCTGCCACCATCGCCAATGCCGGAAAGCGCTCCCAGGTGCCGAGCAACACGCCGAATTCGGCCCAGAATCCGGCGAACCCCGGGATGCCCATCGATGACAGCCCGCCGAGCGTGAAGAGGAGTGCAGCGAACGGCAATACCTGGCGCAACCCGCCGAGCTCGGCCATCTGCCGCGTGTGTGTCCGATCGTAGAGCATCCGGCCGACGACGCCGAACAGCAGTGCCGTGAGCACGCCGTGGGCGAACAGCTGCAGCACGCCACCGATCATGCCATTGCGGCTGCCCGACACGAAACCCAGGAGTGCCAGTGCCATGTGGCCGATCGATGAATACGCCACCATGAACTTGATGTCGCGCTGGACCATCGCCAGCGCCGCGCCCAACACCGCACCCAGCGCCATGATTACCGCCAGCGGCGCCAGCCAGGCGGCCGCACCCGCCGGCAGCACCCCGATCGCCACGCGCAGGCAGCCATAAGCACCCAGCTTCATCATCACACCAGCGAGCATCATCGAAGCTGCCGTCGGCGCCGCGACGTGCCCAGTCGGCGCCCAGCCGTGAAAGGGGACGATGCCCGCCAGGATGCCGAAGCCGAGGAACAGCGGCAGGAACCAGCGCGCCTGGAACTCGACGGGGAACAGCGCGTGGGCACTCAGCAGCCGCAGATCGAATGTCCGCATCGCGCTGCCGAAGTACAGCGCGATCGCCCCGGCGATCAACAGCGCGGATCCCGCCATCATGAACAGCGCCAGCTTGGTGGCCGCATACTCGCGGCGCGTCGTGCCCCAGCCACCGATCAACAACACCTTCGGCAACAACGTCAGCTCGTAGCACACCAGGAGTACCAGCAGGTCGAGCGAGACGAATACGGCATACGCGCCGGCGCCCAGCAGCAACAGCAGGGCCCAGTAGCTCGATTCGTGCTCGGTGATGTTCCAGCTCAACAGCGCCGCGGCGACCAGCACCACGCCGTTGAGCATCAGCATCGCCAGGCTGATGCCATCGACGCCGAGCAGATAGCTGGCGCCGAGACCGGGGAGCCAGGGCAGCTGCTCGATGAACTGATAGCGTGGCCCGCCGGGATCATAGCCGAGTGTCACCAGCAACGCCAACACGCACGACACCGCTGCTGCCAGCGTCCCGAGCGTGCGGATCAGCTGGCGGCGCGTGTCGGGCAGAAACGCCACCAGTGTGCCGGTGACGAGTGGCACCAGCCAGATCAGGCTGAGCCAGGGAACAGTTGGTGCGAGATCGACCAGTTTCATCGCTCACGGCATTCCTGCGCCGACGTCGGGGGTCGCCCCGCCACGCCGACGCGCTGCTCGACACCCGGGATCACGACGGCGGCCCACCGGCGAGCGCTGCCGCGAGCGACAGCGCCGTTCGGTTGATCAGATCGAGGATCGGTGCAGGATACAGCCCGAACGCTACCAGGCCTGCCAGCACCGGCGCGAGCGCCAGCACCTCGACCAGCTCGGGCCCGGCGTGGTGTGGGCCGCGCGGGCTGCCGTGGAACACCTGGCCATACCAGCGCAGCAGCGCCAGCCCGGTGATCACCAGGCCGATGGTGGCGCCGAGCGCGAGCAGCGGCGCGTTGGCCCACACCGCCCGCATGATGTAGAACTCGCCGACGAACCCGGCGAGGCCGGGCAGGCCGAGATTGGCGAACATCGCGATGCCGGCGGCTCCGGCCAGGCGTGGCGCCCGACTGCGCAGGCCCGCAGCCGCGCGCGCGTCGTGGCTGCCGGTGTGGCGCGTGATCCATGCGATCACGACGAACAACGCGGCCGTCGATAGGCCGTGGGCCACCAGCTGGAATACTGCACCGTCGATCGCCAGCGCACGGCTGGTCGTGTCGGGGGCGGCTGCGGCTGCGGCGACGGCCAGCCCGACATACCCCATGTGATTGATCGAGGTGTATGCCAGCATGCGCTTCATGTCGCCCATGGCGTGCCGCAGCGCGCCGAGCGCCCCCACAATCACGCCGCACAGCGCCAGCGCGCCGATCACGGGTGCTGCCAGCTGCGCTGCCTCGGGGAACAGCGGCAACGCCACCCGCAACATGCCGTACGCGCCCAGCTTCGACATCACGCCGGCCAGCATGATTGATCCGGCGACCGGTGCTTCGGCATAGGCATCGGGTAGCCAGGTGTGAAATGGCCAGATCGCCAGCTTGACTGCCAGCGCGATGAAGATCGCCCAGAAGAGCAGCGAGGCATACAGCAGCGGAAATCGGCCCAAACTGTCGCTGAAGCCCTGTGCGTCGAGATATGCGAATACCAGCGCCTGCAGATTGCCGCCCGCCATGCCGGGCTGCCCGGTGCCCAGGCGCCCGAGCTCGACCAGGTCGAGCGTCGGCTGGCCGGCGTGCGCCGTGGCCAGATACACCAGCTGGAATGGCAGCAGCAGCCCCAGTGATGCGACGATGGTGTAGATCACGAATGTCTGGGCTGCGCCACGGCGCCGCGCCGGATCGCGCCCCCAGCCATCGATCAACAGGTACGCCGGGATGAGGCTCAGCTCCCAGCAGATGAAGAAGAAGAAGAAATTGAGCGACAGGAAGCAGCCGAACAGCGTCGCCTGCAATACCATGATCAACGCGACATGCGTCGCCGTACGGTCGTCTTCGCGCCACGCCAGTGCCAGCGCCAGCGGTGTGAGCACCGCGGTGAGCAGCACCAGCGGCAGGCTCAGGCCATCGACGCCGACCGCGTACTCGACGCGGATCGCATCGACCCACGGCACGCGCTCGACGAATTGCAGCCCGGTCGCCTGGGGATCGAACGTCGCCCACAGCACGATGGCGATGCCGACTGGAATGCCCGACCACGCCAACGCGCCACGGCGCACCAGCGTCGCATCGAGGCGC
>CAIQIY010000283.1 GCA_903871975.1 uncultured Chloroflexota bacterium
GCGCTGACGCAGCAGCGCCCTGCGCCCCGCGCCATCATCGACGTTCGCGGCGTCCGGCCCAACGGGCTGGCGCGCAATCGTGGCGTGGCACAGTCGGCGGCGCCATGGCTGGTATTCATCGATGATGATGCGCTGCCAGGCGATGATCAACTCTGTGCCAGGCTGATCGAACCGATGCTGCATGATCCGACGATTGGTGTGAGTGGCTCGGCCAAATGCCTGCCGCCGGAATCCAGCTGGTTTCAGCAGCGCGTGGCGCGCGAAATCCCGCGTGTCATCCATGCAGTCGTGAGTGAGACGATGGCGAGCGATCCGGATCCGCCGCACTTCTTCAGTGCCGTGACGACGACGTGCTGTGCGACCCGGCGCAGCACATTCGATGCGGTCGGCGGCTTCGATCCGACGCTGGTTCGGGGTGTCGACACCGAATGGCTGATTCGCGTACGGCGTACGATCGCGCCCACCGGCGGCGCGTACCGCATCGTCCAGGCTGCAGCAGCCTGGGTCAGCCATCCGGCACCGGCATCGCTCAGCGCACTGCTCGTCAAACACTTCTGGTATGGCTACGGCCATGCGCAAGAAGTGCGACGCGATCCGCGTCGCGCCCGCGGCCGGATGCTGACGACGCCGTGGCACACCGCTGCCTACGCGGTGGCGCGTACGCTGTGGCTGCTGCCGAGCGTCGTCGTGCCGTTCTCGTACGCCGAGCCATCGTGGCGCCCCGGGTTCAGGCCGCTGAAGGCGCTCGCACTGTATGCCGGCGTGATCGGCTATTGCATCGGCTGGCATCGGGCCGCATGACGGCATACACAGGGAGGATGCGATGCGCATCGTCGTCGACGCACGCCTGATCGGTGATGCCTATCCCGGCATCGGCCGGGCGACCGTCGGCATGCTCACCGGCCTGGCCACCGAGCGTGGCCCGCACGACGTGGTGGCACTCATCGATCCCCAACGTCGCGATACGCGCTTCGGCGGCATCGAACGCCGCATATCCGGCGTGCGCTGGGTGTCCAGCCGCGTACCGGCGACTGGGCTGGCCGGTGCACTCGCATTGGCGTACGTCGCCCGGCGCGCTGGCGCCGACATGCTCCACAGCCCGACGTTGCTGGCGCCCATCATCGCCAGCCCGTGCCCGATCATCACGACGCACTACGACGTGATCCCACGGGTGTTTCCCGACAGCATCACCCGCGGTCGCCGCCTGCCCCTCGAGCTGGCGACACGCCTGCGGCTCCACCAGGCACAACGCGTCCAGGCGGTCTCGAACAGCGCCGCCGCCGGCGCGCGCGTGCTCTATGGAGTCGATCCGGCGCGCATCGATATCGTGCCGCTCGGCATCGACGCGCGGTTTCGGCCACCCTCGGCTGCGGCACTCGCCGACCTGCGTACGCGCCTGCGCCTGCCCGATCGCTACGTGCTGACGATCGGCACACCACGCGGGCACAAGCGCCTGGCGGCACTGGCAGCGGCATGGCCGGCGACGGCAACGCTCGCGTTGGTACGGGCCGGGTTCGGTGGCGCGCTGCGCAGCGATGGCACCGGTGTCCGTGATCTCGGTGCCATCGCGGATGTCGACCTGCCGGCGCTCTATGGGGGTGCCAGCGCATTTGTCTGCGCCTCGCGCTATGAAGGCTTTGGCCTGCCCCCGCTCGAAGCAATGGCATGCGGCGCGCCAGTCGTGTATGCCGATCACTCCAGCCTGACCGAGGTGCTCGGCGACGCGGCCTGGCGCTGCCCGGCCGATGATGTCGCGGCGCTGGCCGAAGCTGCGCGCCAGATCGCCGATGATGCGGCGCTCGCAGCATCCTGGCGCGCGCGCGGCCTGGCACATGCCGCCGGCTTCACATGGCTTCGGAGCGCTCGTGCACTGCTCGCAAGCTACGCGCGGGCGCTCGGTGGTATCCATTGACGACGCACCACCCCTGAGCCGGGTACCACCCGTCAACGCGCCGCAGGGCGATCGGATTGCCGCAGCAGATCGCGGATCTCTTGCAACAGCACCTCCTCCCGGGTTGGCTCGGGGGGCGGCGCCGGCGCGGCGGGTTCAGGGGGGTCAATCTGCTTCAGCACGGCGTTCAACCGCGTCGTCGGGATCACGATCAGGAAATAGACTGCCGTCGCCATCAACAGGAATGACACCACGGTATTGAGAAAATTGCCGATCATGATGGGCCCGATGGCAATGCTGGAGAAGTCCGGTTGGCCGACGATCACCGCAATCAGTGGCGTAATGATGTCTTTCACCAACGACGTGACCACCGCGTTGAATGCACCGCCGATGACGACTGCGACCGCCAGGTCGATGACGA
>CAIQIY010000284.1 GCA_903871975.1 uncultured Chloroflexota bacterium
CGGCGCCGCCAGCCGCCACACCGGTGGGGCCGGGCACTGATCCGGCCCCACAGCCCGACGCCCCTGTAGCACCAGGCTTGGTGCCGCTGGACGGTGAAGCGACTCTGACCGACCAGCAACTCAACGCACTGTTGGCACAGAACATCGCCCAACTCGCCCCGATCGAGTCGGTCGAGCTCGATTTCAACCCCGGACGCGTGTTGGCACGGGTACGCATCTCGGGAGTAGACCTGCGCGTGGAGACCGGTGCACAACTGGTAGGCGGGCGTGTGACGCTGGTCGATACCGTGGTGACTGGCCCAATGGGCCTGGCATTGCCGGCCGAGAGCGTCGTCGCGCCGATCGAGCAGGTCCTCAATGACCAGCTCGCACAAAATGGTGTCGTGATCACGACGATGGAGATCCGCGAAGGCGCGATCGTCATCTCGTGATCAGCAACGATACGTGGTGGCACAGGCGTTGGGAGCGCCGGCGCCACCATCCTGCATCACATCGCCGTTCCCATCGGACGACTATCGGCCATCAACGAGAGGAATGACCAATGTTGACGGACACGCAGCTCAATGCCCTGCTGAAGCAGAACATCGCCCAGCTCGCTCCGGTTGAATCGATCGATCTCAATTTTGATCCCGGCAAGGTTCGCGCGCGCGTGCGCGTCTCTGGTATGGACCTGCAAGTGGTGACGGGCGCCAAGCTGGTCAACGGCCGAGTGACATTGGTTGATCCGGTGGTGACCGGACCGATGGGCATGACGCTGCCGGCTGAGGGCTTCATCGGGCCGATCGAGAAGATCCTCAACGAACAGCTCACGAAGAATGGCATCACGATCAAGTCGTTCGAAATCCGCGAGGGCGTGATCGTCATCGGCTGATGCTGCACGAACGGCGGGGTGCCACCCTGGCACCCCGCGTGATTATCTGGAGGACCTCGATGCCACCGACGCCGGATCGAGACCCCTACTACCGCTTGCGCCACTCGGCAGCACATGTGATGGCGCAGGCAGTGCTGGAGCTCTTCCCCGATGGACAGATTGCGATTGGCCCGCCAATCGATGATGGGTTTTACTACGACTTTGCCTTGTCGCGGCCGCTGACCCCCGAAGATCTGGGGGATATTGAACAACGCATGCGACGTATCATCAGTGAGCGTCATCCGTTTGTAGCGCGTGTGGTGAGTTCTGATGAGGCGCGAACGCTCTTCACTGATCAGCCGTTCAAGCTTGAGTTGATCGAAGGACTGTCGCGTGGTCAGAGCGAAGATGGTTCATCAGCTGACGTAGGGAGTGTCATCACGACCTATCGGCACGATACATTCGAAGACCTGTGCCGTGGCCCTCATCTCGCGCATACCGGCGAAATACCGCTCGATGGATTCAAGCTTACCAGCATCGCTGGCGCGTACTGGCGCGGTGACGAGCGAAATCCGCAACTGCAGCGCATCTATGGTACTGCATGGGAAAGCAAAACAGCCCTCGATGCATACCTCTGGCGCCTCGAAGAAGCACGCCGACGCGATCATCGCCGGCTTGGCCGCGAGCTCGACTTGTTCAGTACGTCGGACGATGTTGGCCCGGGGTTGATTCTGTGGCATCCCAAGGGTGCCATGATCCGTGTCCTGGCCGAAGATTTCAGTCGACAGGCGCATCTTGCCAATGGCTATGATTGGGTGTATTCGCCACATATTGGCCGAGCACACCTCTGGGAAACATCAGGTCATCTGAGTTTCTACAAAGATGGTATGTATGCACCTATGGACATTGATGGTGAAGCATATTATGCCAAACCGATGAATTGTCCGTTTCACATCCAGATCTTCAAGAGTCAGTTGCGGTCATATCGTGATTTACCGAAGCGCTACGCTGAATATGGTACAGTCTATCGGTACGAACGCAGTGGCGCACTGCACGGACTCACTCGCGTCCGTGGCTTCACGCAGGATGACGCGCATATCTTTTGCCGACCCGACCAAGTCGAGGATGAGATCGGTCGAACAATTGAGTTCTCGTTATATGTTCTTCGCGCGTTTGGCCTGACTGACTTTCGTGCCTATTTGTCGACGCGGCCCGCCGAGTATGTTGGCGACATTGCCGATTGGAATCGCGCGACGGCTGCGCTCCAGCGCGCCATCGAGGCGCAGCACATTCCCTATGATGTCGATGAGGGTGGTGGTGCATTCTACGGCCCCAAAATCGATCTGAAGGTCAACGATGCACTCGGTCGCGAGTGGCAACTCTCGACGATCCAATTCGACTTCAACCTGCCCGAGCGTTTCGGCCTCACATTCATCGCCGACGACGGTCAGCCACGGCGCCCCTATATGGTGCATCGTGCGCTGCTCGGCAGCATGGAGCGATTCTTCGGCGTGCTGATCGAGCACTACGGCGGTGCGTTCCCGGTGTGGTTGGCGCCGGTGCAGGCAGTGATCATCCCGATCTCCGACGAGAAACACGGCGACTACGGCCAGTCGGTTGAGCAGCGGTTGCGAGCTGCCGGCATTCGTGTCGAACTCGACCAGAGCCGTGAGCGCATGCAACTGAAGATCCGCCGCGCCCAATTGCAGAAGGTGCCGTACATGCTTATAATCGGCGACAAGGAACGTGCCGCCGATGCCGTTGCGGTACGGCTGCGCTCCGGAGACGATCTCGGCGCGCTGCCGCTCGACACGTTCGTCGCCCGGGTGCAGGCCGAAGTCGCCGCGCGGGCATTGTGATCGGCACCATGGACGGTGCCTCGAACCGATGGAGCAGCGCATGCGTCAGATCATGATTGGCTTCGCAATCGGGTGTGTCATCGGCTGCGCCGCCGTCCTGCTGGGGTTGCGCCGCGGCAGCGATGGCCAGACGGCGCTGCAGCGTGCCATCAACGACGCATGGCGTGTCGGTCGGCAGGCAGCGCAGATCCACGAGCAGCAACGCTGGCAAGAGTTTCGCGCGCGGCGCGACGCCGCACTGGCACGCACCGCGCCGGGTGCAGAGGAGTAAAACCCGGGATGAACGCCGAAATCATCGCGATTGGCTCAGAGTTGTTGCTCGGTGAGACGATCGATACCAACAGTGCATACCTCGCACGGCACCTTGCAAGCATGGGCATTGGCCTCTATCGCAAGGCTGTCGTCGGCGACAACGAAGAACGCATTGCCACGATGATCGAAGAAGCCCTCGCACGGGTGGATCTGGTCATCTGCACCGGCGGTCTGGGGCCAACCGTCGACGACATGACCCGCGAGGCAGTCGCGCGTGCAGTCGGTCGCCCGCTGGTGTTTCATGCGTCACTGCTCGAACAGATCGAAGCCCGCTTTCATGCCTATGGCCGCACGATGAGCCCGAGCAATCGTCGTCAGGCCTTTGTACCCGAAGGTGCACGGATCGTCGAAAACCCGGTAGGCACGGCGCCATCCTTCATCGTCAGTGATGCGCGCGGCACCGTTGTGGTACTGCCAGGCGTCCCTTCGGAGATGCGCTATCTGTGGGAGCATGCCATCACGCCGTATCTGCGCGACGAGCGTGGAGCCACCAGCGTGATTCTGGTGCATACGCTGTATGCGACCGGGTTGGGGGAGAGTGTCATCGGTGAACTGATCGCCGACC
>CAIQIY010000285.1 GCA_903871975.1 uncultured Chloroflexota bacterium
CTGGCGTCCATCGCCGCACCGACGGACGCCTGGTCGGCGACGACGGTGCTGCTGGCGGGGGCGCAGCGAGTGTACGCCGGGCGCAAGATCGTGCTGCACGCGGCGCAGGATCCGCTGGTGAACAGCGTGCAGCAGCTGACGAACGTGGTGCCGGGGTATGCGCCCGCCGGTCAGCATCTTCTGAGCGTCGCCCTGACCGGCACCGTGCCGCTCGACGACGGCGCGCTGGAGCAAGCGGTTCGTGCGGAGCTGCAGCAGATCTTTGCCGGGGATCGTGCTGCGCTCCAGGCACTGGCTGGCATGCGCCTCCTGGATATCGTGCGGATCCCGTTCGCCCAGTATCGTCAGCCGCCGGGTGGTGCGGCACAGCTGCCGGGCAACCGCAGCGGGCGTACGGGCCTGTACCTGGCGGGCGAATATACGACGCACAGCAGCATCGAGGGGGCGATGCTGAGTGGCGAGCGGGCGGCACTGGCGGTGCTGGCCGACTTGCCAGGCCGGGCCCCGCATCAGAACAGGCTGTCGCCCGATGCGACGTAGCGCATGCCGTCGAATGGCAGTGGGCCATCGCTCATCAGCGTGTCGTGGCCGATGATGTGTGCGCCATGTTCGAGGAGCGGTTGCAGCGCGGGATGGGCGCCGTCCAGCATCACCCGAGCTTCGGCAGCGCGCTCCAGGGCGACACCGAGTGCTACCTGTACGGCGTCGGCGGCATCGGCGGCATCGAGGACCCCTAGTGGGCCAATGGTTGCGCCAGCCTGATCCGGGCGTTGCAGCCGCACCAGCGCGTAGCCCACGACGCTCGAGCCACGGCGCAGCCAGAGCACCATGCCACGCTCGGCGTCGAGCCAGTGACGCAGATCCGCCGGCCGGCCGCGCCCCGAACAGCGTGCATCCCAGTCGAGCAGTGCCGGATCATCCCCCCGGCCGAGCAGGGCCACGAGCCGCGTTGGTGGCTGCCCGTGCCGACGGTGCGTGAGCCGAAGGTGCAGCTGCGGTGCGAGCGGCCGCATGCCGTGGCGCACGTAGAGCGCCATGGCACGAGGATCGCCCGAACTCACGGTGAACCGTCGCACACCGTGATGGGGGGCCAGCGCATGGCGCAGCAGGCGGCCGCCGATGCCGCCGGATTGTGCCACCGGATCGACGAACAGATCGGTGATGAAGGCGGTGCGATCGCGGCGCGCGATGCCGACGAAGCCGAGGAGGTGTTCGCCACGGCAGGCGACGAACAGCTCGGCGCTGGCGTGGAGATGCGTCAGATCGGGACCGCAGGTATCTGGTGCCGGCGACACGCCATGAGCGTCGGCGCGCAGCGCCAATGCCCAGAGCGCCGGAAGCTCGGCCGGCGTGGCCCGCCTCAGCGATGGTGTGCCTTTGGTCATACGGGTTCCTCGGCATTCTGGCGCGCATCGAGCCAGGCACGGCGCAGTTGGCCAAACGTGCCGTCGATGATCGCTGCACGCAGCTCGCGCATCAGCGCGTGCAGGAACGCGATGTTGTGCAGACTCACCAGGCGGATGCCGAGCAGTTCATTGGCGCGGAATAGATGATGCAGGTACGCCCGCGAGAACTGACGGCACGCCAGGCAGCTGCAGTGCGGATCGAGCGGGCGAGGATCGTTGCGCAGCGCGGCGTTGCTGACATTCAGCCGCCACCGTCGTGCGGGATCCCGCACCAGCGCCGCACCATGTCGCCCCAGCCGCGTCGGGCTGACGCAGTCGAACATGTCGATGCCGAGTGCGACACCATCGATCAGGTCATCGACATCGCCGATGCCCAACAGATGCCGTGGCAGGTGATCCGGCAGATGCGGCACCGTCGCATCGACGACTTCGCGGATCTGCTGCTTGTCGCCGCCGAGCGAGCCACCGATGCACAATCCGGCAAATCCCAGATCACGGAGGTATTCGGCACTCCGCTGACGCAGATCGGGATAGACGCCGCCATGCACGATGCCAAACAGCGCCTGGTCCGGGTTCGGCGCGACGAATGGCAGGCCCCCGGCGCGGGTCGCGCGCCAGAACGCCAGACAGCGCGTCTCCCAGTCGTGGGTACGGCGCAACGAGCGCTCGGTGTAATCGCGCCCGGTGTGAAATGGTGGCAATTCATCGAAGCAGAGGATGATGTCGGCGCCGATGCCGCACTGGATCTCGATGCTGCGTTCGGGTGTGAACAGGTGTTTGGTGCCATCGATGTACGACGTGAAGACCACTCCGTCGTCGCTGACCTGCACCAGCGAGCGCCGCGCCTGGGGATGGGCTGCGCGGCGACCCTTGACCTCGTTGGCGATGCCGCCGTACACCAGGCTGAACACCTGGAATCCACCGCTGTCGGTGAGGATCGGGCCGTTCCATCCCATGAAGCGGTGCAATCCGCCGTGTGCCGCGATCAGTTCGTGGCCCGGCTGCAGATATAAGTGGTACGTGTTGCCCAGAATGATCTGGACGTGGTGCTCCTGCAGCTCGTCGGGAGTGAGCGATTTGACGGTGCCCCGTGTGCCGACCGGCATGAACACTGGCGTCGCAATGGCGCCGTGGGCGGTCTGAATCACGCCGGCACGGGCGCGGCTGGTGTGATCGCGCGCAGCGATGGAAAATTCAAGCGTCATGATGTCCTCGGGCAGCCAGGGTGGCGGAACGTCACGGGCCTTCGTCATACCGATTGATGTGATTGTCGTGGTCGCCAGCGAGCCGAATCACGGCGACGCGCCCATTGTACCCGACATGCTGCTATACTCAGCGACATCAATCTCGGGCAGATGAGGTGAGCCGATGGCATCCTTTCGACAGGCGATCGCCTGGTGG
Organism: uncultured Chloroflexota bacterium; assembly: GCA_903871975.1. Classification (GTDB taxonomy): domain Bacteria; phylum Chloroflexota; class Chloroflexia; order Chloroflexales; family Roseiflexaceae; genus CAIQIY01. Next base: position 2,808 of record CAIQIY010000285.1, read on the forward strand.
TGCTTTGTTCCCCGGCTGATGACGCCGGAGCAACTGGTGCGTGCCGCGGTCGACCTCGGCTGCGATGGGTTGGATCTGGTCGATCCCGCCTGGTGGCCGGTAGTGCGCGACGCAGGCCTGACGATCAGTGCGGTCGCCGGACATCAGTCCATCGTGGCCGGGCTCAACGACCGCGAGCAGCATGCACGCATCGAGCGCGAACTGCTCGACGCCATCCGGCAGGCAGAACGCTGGCGCATCCCGAATCTGATCTGTTTCAGCGGCTCGCGCGCCGGCCTGGGCGACGCGGCCGGTGCCGCGGCGATGGTCGCCGGGCTGCGGCGCGTCGCACCGGCTGCCGAGGCGGCCGGCATCACGCTGGTGGTCGAGTTGCTGAACAGCCGAGTGGATCACCCCGACTACCAGGCGGATCGCACCGACTGGACCGCAGCCGTGGTGGCGGAGGTCGGCTCGCCGGCGGTGGGGCTGCTCTACGACATCTATCACATGCAGGTGATGGAGGGCGATCTCATTCGGACGATCCAGCGCCATCAGCAGCACATTCGACATTACCACACGGCCGGCAATCCTGGTCGCGCCGAGCTTGATGCCTCGCAGGAGATCGCCTATCCGGCCGTGATGCGCGCGATCGCGGCGACTGGGTTCACCGGCTTCGTGGCGCACGAGTTCGTCCCGCGGGGCGATCCACTGGCGGCGCTCCGTCAGGCGCTGTTGCAGTGTGACGTGTCATGATCGCGCTGCACTGGTTTCGCCGCGATCTGCGTCTGAGCGATAACCCGGCATTGCGGGCGGCAACCGAGACGGCACAGCAGCTCGTTCCGGTGTTCGTGCTCGATGACGCACTGCTCGAGGCGCCGGGCCGCGCACCGGCGCGCATCGCATTTCTGCTGGATTCGTTGCAGGCACTTGACCATGAGCTGGCGGCGCGCGGCAGCCGGCTGCTGGTGCTGCGCGGCGATCCGCGGCAGATCATCCCTGCGGTGTGCCAGCGCCTCGGTGTCGCGCGGGTGAGCTGGAATCGCGACGTGTCGCCGTATGCGCGCCGCCGCGATGCACACGTGGCGACCGCGCTGCGCGATGCCGGCATCGCCACGCACATCGGCCACGAGGTGACGATCGTGCCGCCCGAGGCACTGCGTACGGCGAGCGGTGGACCATATACGGTGTTCACGCCCTACCTGCGCGCCTGGCACACTTGGCTCGCCCGCAATGCGCCCGCGGCGCTGCCGGCGCCCGAGCTCCCACCGTTGCCCACCGGCCTCGCAGCCGATGGCCCGCCGAGCCCGGCGGATCTCGGCATCACTGCGGCAGCGGTGCCGATACCACCGGGTGGTACGGCTGCGGCGCACCAGCGACTGGCGGCATTTGTCGCGCCGGGCGGCGCACTCGAGCGCTACCACGAGCGGCGTGACATCCCGGCCGAACCAGCGACGTCACAGCTGTCGCCGTATCTGCGGTTCGGCTGCCTGGCGCCGGCAGCTGCCTGGCGCGCGGCACAGGTGGTGGGTGGTGCTGGCGCCGATCGCTGGATCGCCGAGCTGGCGTGGCGCGACTTCTATGCCCAGAGTTTGTTTTCCTTCCCCCACGTGCTGCGCGGTGCATTCCGCCCGATCTATGATCGCATCCAGTGGGATGACGACGAGGCGCGATTTGCTGCCTGGTGTGATGGCCGGACCGGCTTCCCGATCGTCGACGCGGCGATGCGACAGCTGCGTGCCGAAGCATGGATGCACAACCGTTGCCGCATGATCGTCGCCTCGTTTCTCACCAAGGATCTGCTGATCGATTGGCGTCGTGGCGAGCGCTGGTTCATGCAGCACTTGCTCGATGGCGATCCGGCTTCGAACAACGGCGGCTGGCAGTGGGCCGCCGGCACCGGCACCGACGCTCAACCCTATTTTCGTATCTTCAACCCTACCAGCCAGGGGCAGACGTTCGACCCCGACGGTGCGTACGTGCGGCGCTACGTGCCAGAGTTGCGGCGCGTCCCGCCACGCCTGATCCATGAGCCGTGGCGCCTGTCGCCGGCCGAGCAGCGGGCTATCGGCTGTGTCATCGGCCACGACTATCCGGCGCCGATCGTCGAGCACGCTCGCCAGCGCCTGGTCGCCCTTGAGCGGTATCGCGCCGCACGCGGCGGCGCACCGGACGCGTGATGATGGTGGTCACCATCGCGCTGGCCCAACAATGCGGCTGCGTCGGATGGTGCGAACGAACCGATCGCTCGGTGATGCGCTGCCGTGTGCTGCCGCAGGCGTGCGATGCGCTGCTGAGTGCATCAGCCTGCCTGCAGCCGCCCGTCACGCACCGCGGCTGTGCGAGCCGTCCGCAGCGCGCAGCGGCTGGACACATGCATTCGTGTCACACACCACGCACCAGCGGGGCGCTACGGCCGTGCCGCTGGCGCAAACACCAGCAGCGTAGTGCCGGATGCATCGAGCAGGTGCAGCTCGCCGATGGCGCCATGGGCGCTGCGTGTCGCCGTCAACGCCGCAAGGTACGCCGCCTCCTGCTCCATGATGCCGGGTTCGGCGCAGGCCATCATCGTACTCATCGCTACACCGATCTCAAACGACGTGCCATCGAACGTGAGTGGCGCGTTGTACTGGTTGCACCCGGAGGTGCCTGCAAGCTGCAAGCCGGCGTCGCGCGTGATGTTCATCGTGATCGGCACCGTCCCGACCGGTGCGCGTGCCGTACCACCATCGCCGAACGAGGTCAGCCGCCAGCTGGTGTTCGCCAGATCGAGTGGCTGTGCTCCGGATGTGCTGCAGCCATAGAGCGTGAGTGCGCCGAGCATGCCGAGCGCCAGGATGACGGTCCAGCGCATCACTGGCTCCCTGCGGCAGCGAACACCAGGATGGTGGTGCCCTGCGCATCCAGGATCTCGAGCTGGCCCTCGCGTACGGTCGCTGTCTGTGCCCGTGCGAGAGTCGCGACGAAGCTGCGCTCCTGCTGCATCACTGAGTCATCGCTGCAGAGCTTGCGCGTCGTTGCGACATCGCCGACGACGAATCCGCCAGCGGTGAGGTCGAGCGACGCCTGGTAGTTGTTGCACCCGGCGCTGCCGGTGAGCCGAAGATCGCCCTCGTTGATGATCTGTGCCGTGATCGGCGCCGTGCTCGTGGTTGGCTGCAGCATGCCAGCCGCATCGAGCGCGACCAGGCGCCAGGTGGTGCCGACGAGCGCCGGTGGAACCTTGTCGCTCGCCGCTGCCGGCGCAGCACCGGGATCCGTGGTGGCACATCCCGTCAGCACCCAGCCAACGACAGCGAGCCAGGTGATCGCATATCGCATGAGATCTTCCTCCCCTTTCAGACAACAACAGTTGCAGTTGAGACGACCGACGGCACGTCGCAGTTCCGGAGCCGCCGTTCAGTCATGTATCGGCATTGTAGACGAATGGGCAGCGGTTGGATCCCGGAATTGTGACGCGATCCTGCAGCTCTGGCGGGATGCCTGCGATTCTTGCCGTGCGATCCATCACGAATTGTCGGCGGCCGCGGTAATTGGGGTGCCAGCGAGTGCCCGGCGCGAGGCGGAGCGTCGCCGGGCCAGGGCCGATGGCAGAGGGAGCATCGGCATGGTTGCCAGGATCATGAGCTGCGCGCTGATCGGTCTTGACGGCGTGCGCGTCACCGCCGGGGCGACCGGCGCACCATATTGTGGCCCATCATGTGCGCATCGGCCGGCTGCGACCCATCACGAATTGTCGGCGGCCGCGGTAACCGGGGTGCCA
>CAIQIY010000286.1 GCA_903871975.1 uncultured Chloroflexota bacterium
CACATCCGGCCCGCCGGCGAACCAGCCAGCGATCGCCGCCAGCCGCCGGTAGAAGTAGGTCTCGACCAGAAACCATGGCGCCGTCAGCCAGTCGTCAGCGGTGTACGGTGCCAACGCAGCATTCCAGCCGGGCACGTCGGCAGCGATGTCTTCGATCGGCGTCAGACACCGGTGGGGCATCTCGGCGAGCAGGCCGCCGATCGCGCGGGCCATCGCCGGAGCGAGCGCCGCCTCGTGCAGCACCCGGCGAGCGATCGCCGGCAAGCGGCTGAGCACCGTGTGCGCGGCGAACGAACCGGCATCCGCGGCGCGCCACGGCGCCGGCAGGATCATGTCGTGCGATGTCGTCATGCGCTTCACCGTGCTCCGTGGCATCACACCGGGCCCGCGCCGGCGTACCCGTGCGTGCCACCATCATACAGCAGCGTGCGCCATGGCGCCTCGCACGCTCGCTGGCCTCGGCCGTTGGCGAAGCCCATCGCGCACGTGGCGCCCCGTTGCTCCACCGCCGACTCCGCCATGGATCCCTGCGCAGCGAGCACCGGGCCGCCGATCGTGCCCCACACGGGGCGCGGGACGCGCGCGTCGCCCGGTTCCATGGCATGCGCTGCCGCGCGGTGCCGGATCGGGTATATGATGGGAGTGGACAGGCTGTGCTGGCGTTGCAACGCAGGCGTCGCAGCGGGATCCATCGACACCCACGCCCCCGCATCATGCACCCCACGCGGCGTGCGGGGCACCACGACAAGGACGAGAAGGGCGATGACCACTACCGACCGGATCACGATTCTGATCGCCAGCTGGCTTGATCCGCTGCACGTCGAGACCATCCGTGCCGTCAGCCCGCGGCTGCACGTCGTCTATCGGCCCGAGCTGCTGTCGCCAGAGCGCTACCCCAACGATCGCCGGGCGTTTCAGCGTTCGGCCGCCGACGAAACCGAGTGGCGCGGGTTGCTCGCCGATGCCGACATCCTGTTCGACTTTGACTACACCAATCGGCAGGAGCTCCCTGACCTGGCGCCGCGCGTACGCTGGATCCAGGCCAGCTTCGCCGGCATCGGCCAGTTCGTCAGACGGATGGGCTACGACCAGCGCATGCCACACACCATCTTCACGACTGCCAGCGGCATCCATGCGCAACCATTGGCCGAGTTCTGCACGATGGTCATGCTGATGCACTCGGTCGGCTATGCGCGGCTGCGCGAGCAGCAGGCAGCGCGCCACTGGGCACCGCGGCGTGGCACGGATCTCGCCGGCCGCACGATCGTGATCGTCGGTGCCGGCAACATCGGGGCACAGATCGCACGCCATGCGCAGGTGCTGGGCATGCACGTCGTCGGCATCAAGCGCGAGGTCGTCGGCATCGAGCCGGCCAGCCTCGCGCTCGACGAGCTGCACCCACCCGAGCGGCTGGCCGACCTGCTGCCGCGCGCCGCGTTTCTGGTGCGGGCGGCGCCACACACCCGTGACACCGAGCACCTGATCGGTGCCACCGAGCTGGCGCTCCTGCCGGATGGCGCAGTGCTGATCAACGTCGGTCGTGGCGCGCTGATCGACGAAGCTGCGCTGGTCGTGGCACTGCAGTCCGGCCGGCTGGCGGGCGCCGGGCTCGACGTGTTCGCCCAGGAGCCATTGCCCGACGAGAGTCCGCTCTGGCAGATGCCACAGGTCGTCATCAGCCCGCACTCGGCGGGCATCAGCGACCGCGAAGGGCAACGGATCACCGCGTTGTTCTGCGACAACATCAGGCGCTACCTCGCCGGGGCACCGCTGATCAATCAGCTCGACCTGCAGTTGCTCTACTGATGCTGCGTCGCGATGGTGTGCGGCAGCCTGGCGCGCTCGGGTTGTCGCTCCTCAACCGTGGGTATGCGAGTCGCCCGCCGTACCGCCGCGCACATCCGCGAGAATCGCGCCGGGTTGGTTGCACGGGCACGGCGTCACACGCGGCGCGCCCCATGATGGACTGACTGCCGCACGGCGCGATGCGCCGCGACCGATCGCCCGCAGGGCAATGGATGCCAGCCGACGCGACGATGCGGGATGAATCAACGAGACAGTGAGGGTGATGATGGAGCAGGTTCCCGACTACGTCCGCCACGTCGGCGTCCGTGCCTGGGTCGCCGAACTGGCGGCGCGGTGTACGCCGGCAGCGGTTCACTGGTGTGATGGCTCGCAGGCCGAGTACGATGCACTCTGTGCACAGATGGTCACTTCCGGGACATTCATCCGGTTGAATTCGGCGCTGCGCCCCAACAGTTTCCTGGCGCGATCCGATCCCAGCGACGTCGCGCGCGTCGAAGACCGGACATTCATCTGCAGCCTCAATCCGGGCGATGCCGGGCCAACCAACAACTGGGTGGCGCCACGCGAGATGAAGGCGACGCTGAACCGTGTCTTCAGCGGCGCGATGGCCGGTCGCACCATGTACGTCGTGCCGTTCAGCATGGGGCCCATCGGCTCGCCGTTGTCGGTGATCGGCATCGAAGTGACCGACTCGCCCTACGTCGTGGTCAATATGCGCATCATGACGCGCATGGGCCGCGCGGTGTTCGACGTGCTCGGCGAAGACGGCGAGTACATCCCGTGTGTCCACAGCGTCGGCGCGCCGCTGGCGCCGGGCCAGGCGGATGCGCCCTGGCCGTGCAACGCCACCGAGAAGTACATCGTGCACTTCCCCGAAG
>CAIQIY010000287.1 GCA_903871975.1 uncultured Chloroflexota bacterium
CTGATCGGTGAGCCGGGTGTGGGCAAGACGGCGATCGTTGAAGGCCTCGCGCAGCGCATCGTGCGCGAGGATGTGCCCGAATCACTCAAGCGCATGCGCGTCGTTGCCCTCGACATGGGGGCATTGATCGCCGGCGCAAAGTATCGTGGTGAATTCGAGGAGCGGCTCAAGGCGGTGCTGAAGGAGATCCAGGAGCGCGACGACATCGTGTTGTTCGTCGACGAATTGCACACCGTCGTCGGCGCCGGAGCTGCCGAAGGTGCGATGGATGCCGGCAATATGCTCAAGCCGATGCTCGCACGCGGCGAACTGCGCATGGTTGGCGCGACCACGCTCGATGAATATCGCAAGCATGTCGAGAAAGATGCCGCGCTGGAGCGGCGCTTCCAGCCAGTGTTGGTCGACCAGCCGAGCGTCGAAGATACCATCAGCATCCTGCGTGGTCTGAAGGAGCGTTACGAGACGCATCATGGCGTGCGGATCACCGATGCGGCGATTGTGGCGGCGGCAGTGCTGTCGGATCGCTACATCGCCGATCGCTTCCTGCCCGACAAGGCCATCGATCTGGTCGATGAAGCGGCGGCGCGGTTACGCATGGAGATCACCAGTGATCCGCAAGAGCTCGATGATCTGAAGCGACGCATGATGCAACTCGAGATCGAACGCGAGGCTCTGCGGAAGGAGATCGATCCCGCCAGCAAGGAGCGGCTGGGCAAGCTCGAGCTCGAGCTCGCCAATCTGCGCGAGCGTCGCACGGCCTTCGAGGCACAGCTGCAGCACGAGCGTGCCGAGTTGCAGCAATTGCAGCAGCTGCGCGAGCAGGTCGATCAGACGCGCGTCCAGATCGAGCGGGCGCAGCGCGAGTATGATTACAACAAGGCTGCCGAGCTGCAGTACGGCGTACTCGGCCGACTCGAGCAGCAGATCACCAGCATCGAGGAACGCGTGCGTGCCGGTGGTACGCGGCTGCTCAAGCAGGAAGTCGGCGACGGCGACATTGCCGCGGTCGTGTCGCGTTGGAGCGGCGTGCCGGTGACGCGCCTGCTCGAAGGTGAAGTCGAGAAGCTGGTGCAGATGGAACAGCGGTTGCATCGACGGGTGGTTGGCCAGGACGCCGCCGTCACCGCAGTTGCCAATGCGGTGCGGCGCGCCCGCGCGGGCCTGCAGGATCCTCGGCGACCACTCGGATCGTTCCTGTTCCTCGGCCCGACCGGCGTCGGCAAGACCGAGCTGGCGCGTGCACTTGCCGAGTTTCTCTTCGACGACGAGCAGGCGATGGTGCGTCTGGATATGTCGGAATACATGGAGAAGCACACCGTCGCGCGGCTGATCGGCGCGCCTCCCGGGTATGTGGGCTACGACGAGGGCGGCCAGCTGACGGAGGCCGTGCGCCGCAAGCCCTACAGCGTGCTGCTGCTCGATGAAGTCGAGAAGGCACACCCCGACGTGTTCAACGTGCTGCTGCAGGTGCTCGATGACGGCCGGCTGACTGACGGCCAGGGGCGCGTGGTCAATTTCAAGAACACGGTCGTGATCATGACGAGCAACATCGCCAGCCCGACGATCCAGGACCTGACGCGTCGTGGTGCCGATCACGAGGTGGTGCGCCGTGCCGCGTTGGCCGAGCTGCAGGCGGCGATGCGGCCGGAGTTCATCAATCGCATCGATGAAATCATTGTGTTCCGCCCGCTCGACCAGCAGCAGATCGGCCAGATCGTGGGCATTCAGCTGGAGCAGCTGCGCAGGTTGCTGGCCGATCGCCAGTTGCACCTCGAGCTGTCCGCCGAGGCACTGGCCCGCCTCGCTGCCGAGGGGTATGATCCGGTGTATGGCGCCCGACCACTGAAGCGTGTGATCCAGCAGCGCCTGCAGAACCCATTGGCATTGCGCCTGCTGCAGGGCGAGTTCCGTGCTGGCGACACGATCCTGGTCGACGTCGACACACACGGCTTCCATTTCGCCCGCAGCGTCGTCGGCGAGGTGGTCGCCTGATGTGCGTCGGGGCGGGCCGGCACGCGCGGTCCGCCCCCCCGCTGCATCCCGTGCCCACCCGATTTCCAGCGCTGTTGCACGCGGTGTACCATGCCCACCAGCAGCAGACACAGCAGCGCGCGGGTGCGCCACCGCGGGGCATGATGCAGTGAGGCTCGTCGTGCCACGCAGGTGCATCCCTGCCATTTGGGCTCCATCGACGCCATGGCGCGCCCCCGCATCGTGTTGTGCAGGAGTGAATCGGGCGTCGACCGTGCGCGCCGCCAGCACAGCAGATCATCCGCGAGGCGTTCCCGATCCCGTGGCTCTGGGCTCATCACACGGCGATGCACCGACTGCCCGTCACGCCGGCCCATGCATCATCCCGGCATCATGCTGTTATCATCGTCTGGCCGCACGCACACTGCTATACTCGTGACGAGACGGCGAGTCGTGACGGAGAGGTGTGGTGGTACGGGTGGATCGATTCATCATCGAAGGCGGCTGTCGGCTCGACGGCACGTTTGTTCCCGCAGGCAACAAGAATGCGGCGCTTCCGTTGATCGCCGCGTGTTTGCTCAGCGATGCGCCGATCCAGCTCGAGAACATCCCCCAGATCGGGGATGTCATCACCAAGTTCCAGTTGATCGAACAGCTCGGCGCCACCGTCGAGCCATGTGGTGCCGGCACGTGGCGCGTGCATGCGCATGCCATCCACTCGACCGAACCCGACCCCCGGCGCGCGCGGGCGATTCGCTCGTCGTTGCTGCTGGCCGGGCCGCTGCTGGCCCGCTGTGGTCGCGCTGTTCTGGCACGGCCCGGCGGCGACATGATCGGGCGGCGGCGCATCGACACCCACTTCCAGGCGCTCGAAGCCCTCGGCGCACAGGTCGAAGTTACCCCCGATTCGTTCGTGCTGCATGCCGCACGCCTGCGTGGTGCCGACATCTTCCTCGATGAGATGAGCGTCACCGGCACCGAGCAGGCCATTCTGGCGGCGGTGCTGGCCGAAGGTGCCAGCACCATCGCGAACGCCGCATCTGAACCACACGTCCAGGACCTCTGTCACTTCCTCAACGTGCTCGGTGCGCGCATCAGCGGCATCGGGACGAACGTGCTCACCATCGAGGGCGTCGCCGCGCTCGGCGGCGGGTGTTATGCCATCGGGCCGGATTTCATGGAGGTGGCATCGCTGATCGGGTTGGCGGCGGTCACGCGCAGTGGCATCAGGATCGCTGGCGCGCGCCCGCGGGAGCACCGCATGACCCGGCTGGTGTTCGGGCGCTTGGGCGTCACGTGGGACGTCGATGGCGATGATATCGTGGTGCCGGCCGAACAGACACTGTGTGTCCAGAATGATGCGCTCAATGCCATCCCGACGATCGCGTCGTCGCCGTGGCCGGGCTTCAATCCCGACTTGCTCGGCGTGGCGTTGATCATCGCGACACAGGCCCAGGGTACGGTGTTGATCCACGAGAAGATGTTCGAGAGTCGCCTGTTCTTCGTCGATCGCCTGATCGCGATGGGCGCCCGCATTGTGCTGTGTGATCCGCACCGCGCGGTGGTGGTGGGGCCGAGTACGCTCTACGGTATCCCCGATGGTATCCCCAGCCCCGACATTCGCGCCGGCATGGCGCTGCTGAGCGCGGCGCTGTGTGCTCGTGGGCGCAGCGTGATCTACAACATCGGCCAGATCGATCGTGGCTACGAGCGCATCGATGAGCGCTTGCGCGCCCTCGGTGCCTGCATCACGCGCGTCAGCGACTGACTGCTGCCTCCACGATGCTGCTGGGGCGTCTCTGGTATAGAATTGGTTATGCGATCCCACAGCGGGAGAGCGCCTCGGTGGCGAGGAGTGATCGATGGACTATGGTGTGACGCTCAAGCTCGACATGGCACCCGAGCGTTCGTTGGCCCTGATTCGTCAGGCCGAGGCCATCGGCTTCACACACGGCTGGGTCTTTGACTCGCACATCATCTGGATCGAACCATACCCGTTGCTGACGCTGATGGCACACCAGACGACACGGATGCGTCTGGGCACGTGTGTCACCAACCCTGCGGTTCGTGATCCGACGGTGACGGCCAGCCTGCTGGCCACGCTCAATCTGCTCTCGGGCGGGCGCATGGAGCTCGGCATCGGCCGGGGCGATAGTTCGCGCCGAGTGCTGGGCAAGCGCCCGACCAGCCTGTCGACACTGGAAGCGGCGATCGGCACCATTCGCACGCTCGTCGGGGGCGGCAGCGTCGACATCGATGGCGAACACCTGCAACTTCCGTGGGCATCCCCCCGCCAGCTGCCGGTGTGGGTCGCTGCCTATGGCCCGAAGGCGCTCCAGCTGGCTGGCCGCGTCGCCGACGGCGTCATCCTGCAGTTCGCCGATCCCGACCTGATCGCATGGTGCCTGCAGTTTGTGCATGCCGGCGCCCGTGCTGCGGGCCGTGATCCCGGCAGCATCCAGGTGATGGCCGCGGCGCCCGTCTGGGTCGCCGATGATCTGGCAGAAGCACGCGAGCGGGTGCGCTGGTTCCCGGCGCTGGTCGCCAACCACGTCGTCGACCTGGTCTCGCGCTACGATCCGTCGGAATTGCCCGACGCACTCACCGCCTACATTCGCGATCGGACGGGGTATGATTACCGGCACCACGCGGTCGTCGGCAGCGAGCACGCTCAGTTCGTCAGCGACGACGTGATCGATCGCTTCTGCATCGTCGGCCCGCTGGCGGCGCAACGCCAGCGCCTCGCGGCGCTCGCGGCAGTGGGGGTGACCCAGTTCAACATCTACCTGATGAGCGGCGACGAAGAAGCGACGCTCGAGGCCTATCGCGCGATCGTGCCGGCGTCGGCCGGCGACGCATGAGGCGACAATACAGGAGGAAGACGCATGCGCACACTCATCTCGGGCGGAACGGTCGTCACCGCTGCCGACACCTTCGTGGCGGATGTGCTCGTCGAGGGCGAGACCATCGTGGCGCTGGGCCACGGGTTGCAGGGCGATACGACGATTGACGCGACCGGCATGTACGTCGTGCCGGGGGGCATCGATGTCCATACCCATCTCGACATGCCCTTCGGCGGAACCACGGCATCCGACGACTTCTTCACCGGGCATCGCGCGGCAGCCTGCGGTGGCACCACGATGCACATCGACTTCGTCATCCAGCCGAAAGGCGCTTCGCTGCGCGAAGCCATCGATATGTGGCATGCGAAGGCCAACGGCAAGGCGGCGGTGGACTACGGGTTTCATGTGGCGATCACCGACCTGACCGAGGCGGTGCTGCAGGAGATCCCCGACTGCGTCGAGCTCGGCGTCACCAGCCTGAAGGTCTTTCTGGCGTACAAGGGGGCACTGCAGATCGATGACACCACGCTGTTTCGCACACTCCAGCAGGGTGCACGCCATGGCCTGCTGACGATGGTGCACTGCGAGAATGGCGATGCCATCGACATCCTGGTGCGCGAAGCCCTGGCGGCCGGCCATACGGCGCCCGTCTACCATGCATTGACGCGACCGCCACAACTTGAGGCTGAGGCGACCAGCCGCGCGGTGCGACTGGCCGAGGTCGCCGGCGCACCACTCTATATTGTTCACCTCACCGAAGCTGGCGCACTCGACGCTGTGCGCGGTGCACGCGGTCGTGGTAATCAGTTCATTCATGCCGAGACCTGCGTGCAGTATTTCTTCTTCACGCGCGATGATCTGGCACGGCCGGGCTTCGAGGGCGCCAAGTATGTCTGCTCGCCGCCGTTCCGTGAGCCGAGTGATCAGCAGGCGTTGTGGGGCGGCGTCGCCGATGGAACGCTCGAGGTCGTCTCGACAGATCACTGCGCGTTCTGGTACGAGGGCGGTCGCGATGGACGGTCACGCGGCAAGGAGTTGGGGCTGGGCGATTTCTCGAAGATCCCCAATGGTTGCCCGGGGATCGAAGACCGCATGATGCTGATGTATACCCACGGTGTCGGCCGCGGACGCATCTCGCTCAATCGCTGGGTCGAACTGTGCTGCACCAATCCGGCGCGGTTGTTTGGCTGCTACCCACGGAAAGGGGTCATCGCGCCGGGCGCCGATGCCGATATCGTCCTGTGGGACCCGACGGCGCGTCATGTGCTCGCGGCCGCGACCCAGCATCAGAATACCGACTACAATCTCTATGAGGGGATGGAGGTTGTGGGTGTGCCGCGCACGGTGTTGTTGCGCGGGCGCGTGGTGGTTGATGATCGCCGGTGGGTGGGCGAGGCGGGAACGGGGCAGTTCATCAAGCGTGGTACGCAGCCAGCCGTGCGTTGAGCAGGCGTACCCTGGCTCGTGAGGTGCCTGCGCGTGTGTGCGGCGTCGGGTGAGCACCAGGCACACGCCACAGCCCGCCCAGTCATGCTCGAGCCGCGTCCTGGGCTGCGCAGCCGCCCCACGCGGTGGGCTGGTGCCGCGCAGGACGCACTGCGGGTTGGTGCCTGCAGTCGCTTGGCCGCGTCGTGCCGGCAAGCAGGGGCATTCGGCACATCGCACGCCGGCGCACGGGATGGAATCCCGGCCCTGTCACTTGGCCCGGGCACCACGGCTTCCGCATGCCTGCGCTCCACTGGGTGACGCTCGTCACAGGGCAGTGCCGCGCAGGGCGACGGTGCGTCGATCTGGTATACTGCGGCACGGCGTCGGCAGCCTGGCGCCGTCGGCGCGCCATTGGTGCACCATGGCGACCGCGTGGCGCCCGGCGATGTGGTGCATCCATCAAGCTGCTGGCGCGCTCCTGCGCGACGATCGGAGCTCTCGTGAGACAATCATCGGATTCGCGTGCGACTGACATGTTTGAGTATCCATTCGACCAGTATCAGCGCTATCAGGACGTCCGGCAGGTTGTCGATGTGATTCGCGCAGCTACTGGTCGTGATCGTCTGACAATTCTCGATGTCGGCGGAACTGATCTGGCCGAGCGATTTCTCCCCGATGATGTGGTGACGCGCGCCAACCTTGAACGCTCCCCGGGAGTACAACTGCAGACTGACGGGACGCGCCTTGCTCTGCGCGATGGTAGCGTCGATGTGGTCATCACTGTCGATACACTCGAGCATATCCCAGAACCGCGTCGATCTGCATTTCTGGCTGAGCTATCGCGCGTTGCCGGCGAATATGTGATCGTCACTGGTCCATTCGCCAATGCATATAGTCCAACGGCAGATCATTTGTTGAATGCCTATTTTGTTTCAATTGCCGGTATTGTCCATCGATTTCTCAGTGAGCACCTGGAACACGGCTTGCCAGACCCTGAGGCGACATGCCGGGCACTTGGGGCAAATGATCGCACCATCATGATGCCGAGTGGCTATCTCCATCACTGGCTCCCATTCATGATCATCAAGTATGAACTCCAGCGCATGCATGGAGGTCACGAAATAAGCGTTGACCTGGATCGATTTTATAACCATCAAGCATATTGGAGTGATCATCGAGCGCCAAGCTATCGACAGTTGATCGTTTCGGCAAAACATGACCAACCTGATGTGCTGAGTGCGATTCGCTCGCAATTTTCACAGGAACATGCTGCTGAAGCACCAGACTTGAATGGTGTGCTGGCAATGTGGCACGCATTACGCTGGAAAGCAACAATCAGTGCATATACCGATGAGATCCAGCGCCTGCATGCGCATATTGCCCGACAATCGGCCGAGCTGGCGCAGCTGCAGCGCGAGCACGAGCAAGCGCGTGCACTGGTACACGGATACGAGCGTGGGCGGTTCATCCGGTTCATGGCCGCACTGAAGCGGTTCGCCGGTAGCTGAGTCGGCGCATGCCGCTGAGCACTGGCGCCGCACTGCGACTGCCAACGGCATGTGTTGGGCCACGCGCAGCGGCTGTGGCGGCGCAGGGTACAGGAAGAGCGACTACATTGCGCGCCCGCGCCGAAGTGGCATCACTGCTACGATGCACGTGGTTGTGCGGCACTCACGAGCCCTGATCCATCGCAGCACAGGATGATCCTGCAGCCATCTCGCCCGCTGCCGACACATCCGCCCGCGACAGTGGAGCGATCTCATTGCCCCACTGCGTCCATCCATCGCGCGGGAAGCGGGCAAACAGTTCGAGGTATGGCCCAGGCGAGCACGCCTCGATCAGATCGTAGCATTCATCAGGCTTGCGCGAGTGCTCGCGCTTGGGGCTCGCCAGCAGATTGACCTGGCTACGGCCGGCCGGGAGTGTCCGCAGGCGCCCGCAGACGCCGAACAGCAGCAATTCGGTGACATTCCGGAAATAGAAACCCACCCCACGACCATCGGGGCCACCATCACGGCGCGTCTTGTACCACACCAGATTGGTCGTATAACGAAACCCCCAGGCCGCCATCACCGCCAGCCCATCGGCGAGCAAGGCGTTCGGCACCCAGAGGTACAGATGTGCTGCCCGTGATGCCAGGCCCGCGACCGGCAGTGCGGCGATCTCGGGCGTGCTGAGTGTCGGATACCGTTGCAACCGACGATGCTCCGGTGCAACTTTGCCGGTACGATTGGCAAAGCGCCATGGCGGATCAGCCATGATGGTCGTGAAGCCGGCGGGAGCGCCGTGACGCAGCCCGGCCAGCGTCGAGCGTGCATCGTCATGCTCCATCACAATCACTCCTGCCCAGTCGGATCATTGAAGCACGTCTGCTCAGCGATCTCAAGCAGGATCGGGATATCCGCAGGATCATGATTGATGCTCCTGAGATAACGATCCAGCGCCTGACGCGGCGTAATTCCGTCAATCGTCATATCATCATCGACACCAACAGCGGTACGTGGTGCACGATCGACGGAGATGCCGATATCGGCGACGTACGATGCGCCAGCCGCCTCCAGACGCCGCCGCAGCTCGATGACGTTCAGCGACACCTTTTGCTCGGCGGTCGCCCGAATCTGGAGGCGCACGACGCTATCAGCGACA
>CAIQIY010000288.1 GCA_903871975.1 uncultured Chloroflexota bacterium
TCCACGCCTCGTAATAGCGCGGCAGGTTGTCATGCATCAATCTGCGCAACGTTGCGGCTTCGGCCTCGAAACGCCGTGCATCCTCGACGCGATGCGTCGCTTTGATCGCTACCGGCCGGCCATCATGGCGTTCTGCGCGCCACACCGTACCGAAGCCGCCGCTGCCGACGCGTTCGAGGATCCGGTAACGATCGGCGGTTCCGACGAGTACACTGCCTGGTTGCATGGCCCTCACCATCGCTGTTGCTCACCACGGATCCGATCGCCTGATCCGCCCAGATGCATCCCACCGCGCACGACGAGCAGCATGCCGGCCCCGGTGCCTCGCTGGACCGGCCGATGGGCGCAGGTTGCCGGCAGTGATGCATGCCACACACCCATCATACCATGCTACAGCTCGTGGGCGCCGTATGCGGCACTGCAACACGGGTCACAGCTGTGCGCCGACATCATCGCCGACGCAGTACCGTTGGCCATGTGGTGCCGTGTATGTGCACGTTCTGCCACGGATCCGTGCGGGTTTGCGCGATTGGTGCGTTGTGCAGGCACCAACCGTGCAGGTCGCCGCACATCGGCGCCGGTCATCTGGCGCACACCCGCTGCGCGACGCAGCAGCACCGTGCATGCAACCCCAGCGACGGCGATCCACCCGTGGCAGCACCCCAGCCACGCTCGTGCGCACGGCGCCACGCTTCGGCCTGCATGGCGCACGCAACGCCACGCGCCACAGCAGTCGCTGTGCCTGGCAGCGGCGTGCAGGTCAGCGATCGCCCACGCGACACCAGTGCAACTGTTCACACAACCGCACCAGCCGATGACCTCGCGTTAATCCGGATTTCATGCATGCCGGCGACCATGCGCCTGGATGATCTGGCCCGTGCGCCGGCCGCATCATCCATGTCGACCGGTGAATGATGCCTGCCCGGAGGGTCCGCGATGCGCGTCGCCATGATCACCGAGACGTTCCTGCCCGATGTGAATGGCGTCGTCACGACGCTGTGCCGTTCATTGGAGTACATGCAGCGACGGGGCCACGAAGCGCTGGTGATCGCGCCATCGGGTGCCCCGGATTCGTATGCCGGCCATCAGGTCATCAGCCTGCCGGGCGTGCCGTTGCCGCCGTACCCGGCGCTGCGGCTCACGCCGTCGCAGCCGGGCATCACCGCGCCGATCCGCGCATTCGTCCCCGACGTCATCCATCTGGCCGGCGTGGTGGCGCTGGGCATCTCGGGGCGGCTGGTGGCGCGCCGGCTGCGCGTGCCGCTGGTGGGTGCCTACCACACCAACATCCCGACCTACTGCGACCACTACGGACTCGGAGCGTTGCGGCAGATCGCATATGCCTACCTGCGCTGGATCCACAACGGCTGCCAGCTGACGCTGTGCCCTTCGCGCGCGACTGCCGCCGAACTGCGGCGCGAGCGGTTCCGCCGCCTGCGGCTGTGGGGCCGCGGCGTCGACACCGAGCGCTTCCATCCGCGCTGGCGCAGCGACGCCTGGCGCGCGGCCCTGGGCGTCGACGCCGAGACGCCGATCATGCTGTATGTCGGGCGGGTCGCCGCCGAGAAGCGCGTCGACCTCCTGGCCGACCTGGCGCTGCGCGCGCCCGACCGGCCGCTGGTCATCGTCGGCGA
>CAIQIY010000289.1 GCA_903871975.1 uncultured Chloroflexota bacterium
AGATGACGACCTCGAGCGGCTCGGGTGGCGCCGGTGCAGCACCACAGGCCGGGCAGCGCCGGCCACGGCCGGCGAGTGGCGCACCACATGACCAGCAGGCGGCGCCGGGCGCTGCCGGGATGAGCGGTGTTGGTTCCGATGGTGGCTGACTCATCGCGGTAAACCCCGTTGGCGACGGCGCGTGTGGTAGAATTCGGTTGGTACCCGCAGTATAGCACGGCGAGGGAGCGATGGCGGCGGTGTGTGTCCATTGTGGCAGCAACATTCCGCGCCCACAGTTGCCGCGTTGCCCGGCATGCGGCAAGGAGTGGCGTGCGGCTGGCCCGGCCGATGTCTGGCTCGAGGTAGTGGATGGTACCAACGCGCGCCGCAGTGTGCCGCTGGGCGCGGCCCCGCTGACGATCGGCCGTGCACCGACGAACGACCTGGTGTTCAGCTCGCGCTTCGTCTCGGCACAGCATGCACGCATTGACGCGACGGCAGATGGCCATGCCATCACCGACCTCGGCTCGATGAACGGGCTGCTGATCGATGGCGCACGGTTGCCCGCCAATCAGCCACGTCGCCTCGGCGATGGCACGACCATTCGCATCGGCGATGCGGCGACCGGCTCGTTCGTCACGCTGATCTATCGTTCGCCACGGGCCGCCGCGCAGGCGTCCACACAGCTGCGCATCGCGCTCGCGCCCGATGGGGCCACCAGCATCGGGCGGCGCGATGCCGCCATCGTCCTCAACAATCCCCAGGTGTCGCGGCGCCATGCAGTGATCGAGGGCAGCGGCGGTCGACATCGGTTGCGCGATGCCGGCTCCACCAACGGCACGTTCGTCAACGGGCAGCGGATCACCAGCCACGAACTGGTCAACGGCGACATCATCGCGATCGGCACGTTCCGCCTCGTCTACCGCGGCACCGCCCTCGAGGAGTACGACCAGCGCGGCGCGCTGCGCATCGAGGCGCGCCGGCTCGAGACGGTCGTAGCCACGGCGCAGGGCCCGCGAACCATCATGCACGACGTGTCGCTGGCGATCGAACCACGCGAGTTCGTCGCCATCGTCGGCGGCAGCGGTACCGGCAAGTCGACGCTGCTGAAGGCGCTGGCGGGCTTCACCCCGGCCACCGCCGGCGAGGTGCGTGTCAACGAAGACGACTTCTATGCCAACCTCGATGTCTACCGCAGCGTGATCGGCTACGTGCCGCAGGACGACATTCTGCACCGCGGTCTGAACGTGGTCGATGCGCTGGGTTATGTGGCCGAGCTGCGCCTGCCGCCCGATACATCGCCGGACGACCGGCGGCAGCGCGTCGAGCGGGTGCTCGACGACGTCGACATGGATCAGCATCAGGCGACGGTCATCGATCGGCTGTCGGGTGGGCAGCGCAAGCGCGTCAGCATCGCCGCCGAGTTGCTCGCCGATCCGGCGCTGTTCTTCCTCGATGAGCCGACCTCGGGGCTGGATCCGGGCCTTGAGAAGCGCATGATGTATACCCTGCGCCGGCTGGCCGATGGTGGCCGAACGATCATGCTGGTGACGCATGCGACGGCGAACATCGTGCAGTGTGATCTGGTGGCGTTCATGGCGGGCGGCCGGATGGTGTACTTTGGGCCGCCACGCGACGCGACGACGTTCTTTCAGGTCGGCGATCACGAGTTCGCCGAGATCTATACCAAGCTCGATGGCCGTGCGACGCCCGATGACCGTGCCGGCTGGCAGGTGGCCCAGCAGGACCTGCCCGACGAGCTGGCGGCGCATCGACGCGAGTTCGGCGATGCGGCGGTTCCGTCACTGGCCGAATTGTGGGAGCGGCGGTTCCGTGCCTCGCACTGGTATGACACCTATGTCACCGAGCGCCTGTCGGGCAGAGAGGGGGCGGGTTCCCGGCGGGCGGCCCAACCGACGAGCCGGCCGCGTACGTCGCTCGTCGGCCAGACGCTGGTGCTGACGCGGCGCTATGCGAAGTTGATGCTGAACGACCGGCGCAATCTGCTGTTGCTCGGCGTGCAGGCGCCGGTGATCGGCGCACTGGTGGCGCTGGTGGCACGGCGGGATTCGTTCGTCGGCGAGAATGCGACGGCTGCCGAGGCGCGCAAGATCCTGTTCGTGTTTGCGACGGTGGCGGTGTGGTTCGGTGTGCTGAATGCGGCACGCGAGATCGCCAAGGAGCTGCCGATCGTGCGGCGCGAGCGGCTCGCCGGGCTGCGGGTGGTGCCGTATCTGGTCTCGAAGGTGAGCGTGGCGCTGGTGTTGCTGGCGCTGCAGGCGTTCACGTTGCTGGGGATCGCGGCGCTGAAGATCACGCTGCCGACGGCTGGCGTGTTGTTGCCGGCACCGCTCGAGTTGTATCTCACCACCTTCATCACCGCGCTGGCAGGTTTTGCGCTGGGCCTGGCGATCTCGGCGTCGTCGACGGCGCCGGATCGGGCGAATGCGCTGGTACCGCTGGCGCTGGTGCCGCAGATTCTGTTCGCCGGCGTGATCTTCAGCCTGGGCGATCCGGTGTCGTTCGAGCGCATCCTGTCGTGGGTGACGGCGAGCCGTTGGGCGATGGACGCCTACGGCGCGACGGTGCATGTCAACGATCTGCCGTGGGCCGACGGTATGCTGCCGTTGCCCAATCCGCCTGCCGAATACACTGCGACGGTGGGCCATGTGCTGTCGCGCTGGGCCGTGCTGCTGGGGTATGCGGCGATCTGCCTGGGCTATGCGGCGCGGCAGCTGCGCCGCCTGTGATGCCCGCCGCGCCGCCCGGCGGGATGCGGCGCGGTGCTCATGGCGATGCCAGCGCCCGCTCGATGAGCGCGCGCGCGCCCGCAGCCTCCGGATCGACGACGACGCGCCCGGGCAGCCGGCGAAACCAGCTGCGCTGGCGGCGGGCGAACGCGTGGGTGTCGCCGACGAGGCGTTCGACACAGGCTGCGAGCGGTACGCCGTCGTCGATATGTGGGCGAAACTGTCGGTAGCCCAATCCGGACATCGCCGGCAGTTCCCAGCCATGGCCGGCAGCCCGCAGCCGGCGGACTTCATCGAGCAATCCGTCGGTCAGCATCTGCGTGATGCGTGCATCGATCCGTGGGTACAGCCGGTCGTTGGGCAGGTCGAGCTCGATGGTGATCACTGGCCGGCTCAGTGGGGTGGCGCGCTGCTGCTGCGAGAGCGGCACACCGGTGAGCTCGATCACCTCGAGCGCGCGCACCAGGCGGCGCGTGTTGCTGGTGCCGATGCGCGCCGCCGCCGTCGGGTCGAGCGCCACGAGCCGCGCGTGCAGCGTCGATGCGCCGAGCGCGGCCAGCTGCTCACGGCGCGCATGATCCGGCGCGACGCGCGGGATCTCCCAGCCGAGCAACACTGCGGCCAGGTACTGGCCGGTGCCGCCAACCAGCAACGGCAACCGGCCACGGGCGGCGATCTCGTCGATCAGCGGCATGACCAGCGCCTGGTATTCGGCCAGCGAGAACGGCTCGGCGGGATCGACCAGATCGATGGCGTGATGCGGCACGCGGCGACGTTGCTCGGGCGTCGCCTTGGCAGTGCCGATGTCCATCCCGCGATAGACCTGACGCGAATCCGCGCTGATGATCTCGCCGCCGCAGGCCACCGCCAGCTCGAGGGCCAACGCGGTCTTGCCGCTGGCAGTCGGCCCGACGATCGCAACCAGGGGCGTGGTCATGGGCGCTCGGCCAGCACCGCGACGCCTGGCAGGGTCTTGCCCTCGAGCAGCTCGAGCGTCGCGCCGCCGCCGGTCGAAATGTGACGAATGCGGTCGGCCAGGCCCATCTGTTCGACGGCTGCCACCGAGTCGCCGCCGCCGATCACCGTGAGGCCCGGGCAGTCGGCCAGGGCGCGGGCGATGGCGCGTGTGCCGGCGGCAAACGGTGCCAGCTCGAACACGCCCATCGGCCCATTCCAGATGACGGTGCGTGCCGGCAGGATCGTGGCCGTGTAGGCGGCTGCTGTCGCAGGCCCGATGTCGAGCGCCATCCAGCCATCCGGTACGCCATCGAGCGGCACCACGCGGCTGGCGGCATCGGCGGCAAACCGGTCGGCGACTACCAGATCCGATGGCAGGTGCAGCGCCACGCCACGCGCTGCGGCGAGATCCAGCAGGCGGCGCGCCACGCCCACCGCATCGGGTTCGACGAGCGATGCACCCAGCGCATAGCCCTGCGCCAGCAGGAAGGTGTTGGCCATGCCGCCGCCAATCAGGAGCGCGTCGACGGTCTGCAGCAGATGCTCGATCACGCCGATCTTGTCGCTGATCTTGGCGCCACCGATGATCGTCACGAACGGTCGCTCCGGTGCCTCGAGCGGCCCGGCCAGTGCGGCGAGCTCGGCTTCCATCAACAGCCCGGCGACTGCCGGCAGGAGGTGGGCGACGCCGGCGGTGGAGGCATGGGCGCGATGCGCCGCGCCAAAGGCATCGTTGACGAACACGTCGCCGAGCCGCGCCAACTCGGCGGCCAGCGTGGCGTCGTTGGCTTCCTCACGGGCATCGAAGCGCGTGTTCTCCAACACGAGTACGTCGCCCGGCGCGAGCGCCGCCACTGCCGCCTCGGCCAGCGGCCCACTGGTGACCCCGATCGTCTGTACTGGAGTGCCCAGCAACCCGGCGAGGTGTGCGGCAACCGGCGCCAACCGCAGGCGTTCGACGACCGTGTTCTTCGGGCGGCCGAGGTGCGACATCAGCACCACTGCCGCGCCATGCTCCCGCAGGTAGCGAATGGTCGGCAGCGCGGCACGAATGCGCGTGTCATCGCTGATCGTGCCGCCATCGAACGGGACATTGAAGTCGACGCGCACGAGTGCCCGCCGATCACGCCAATCAATATCGCGAATGGTCTGCTTTGCCATTGATCGATCACTCCTCTTGTGGCGACGCGCGCCCATCAGCGCTGCCGGCGGGCGGTCGGGCAGCACTGCACGGGCCTGCGGCACGGCGCATTGTAGCACGGTGGCACCGTGGTGGTGCCTGGTGGTGCTGGCTTTGGTACACACACGGGCAGCCCTGCCATCGTGCGATCACCGCGCGCGCCGGCAGTATGACCGGCGATGAGGCGCCGAACACTGGGTGGTGTCAGCAGCAAGCGGGCCTGATCGTACATGCTGCGCCTGCCTGATGCATGGATCGTGCACGGCGGGCGAGCTGGCCCAGCGTGCTGCGCGTGCCACGAATCCGCCTGTCGTGCGCGCAGTGCATCGATGGCGCGCCACGATGCCGCCGGTCGACGCGACGAGCCAGCATGCACCGCGCTGCCAGCCTCGCACGCCATGGCGCTCGCCCGGTCAGCTGCGCGGTTCGTCGCCGTCGCTGGCGAGCCATAGCCGATAGCCGATCCCCGGCTCGTTGCGGATCAGCGTCGCGGCCCGCTCGGTCACGTCGAGCTTGCGCCGCAGCTGTGCGACAAATACCCGCAGCAGCGGCGTGTCGTCGATCGCGCCAGGGCCCCAGATCTCGCGCAGCAGCTGCTGGTGGGTGACGACCTTGCCGGCACTGCTCGCCAGCAACGACAGCAGCTGATACTCCGTCGGCGTCAGCTTCACTTCCTGCCCGGCGACCCACACCAGGCGCCGCGCACGGTCGATCCGCAATGCGCCGAACTCGAGCGACGGCTGGTCGGCAGCCCCACGCAGCGCAGCGTTGCGCAGCGCGACGCGCAGCCGCGCCAGCAGCTCTTCCATGCCGAATGGCTTAGTGACATAATCATCGGCGCCAGCATCGAGCGCTGCGACCTTTTCGTGTTCGGCATCGCGCACGGTGAGCACGATGATCGGCACACGCGACCATTCGCGCACGCGTTGGATGACGCTGATGCCATCGGCGCCTGGCAGGCCCAGGTCCAGGATGAGTACATCCGGTTGCCAGGTGGCAGCGGCCGTCAGTGCCGCGCCGCCATCACCCGCGACGGCGACCTCGTGGCCGTACGCCGCGAGGACAGTCTGCAGCATGCGCCGGATGGCAGGTTCGTCGTCGATCACCAGCACACGTGCCATGGGTTCTCCTCGCTGATTCGATCAGAGCACTGGTGGTGGTGTCGCCGGCAACGGCAGCGTGACGACAAACGTCGCGCCGCCGCCCGGGCGCGCCTCGACCCAGATGCGCCCCCCGTGCGCCTCGACCAGGCCGCGGCAGATCGCGAGGCCGAGCCCGGCGCCTTCGGCGCGGCGTTCGGCAGCCGCAGCGCGAACAAACTTGTCGAAGATGCGCTCGCGCAACTCGAGCGGGACCCCTGGCCCACGATCCCGGACCTCGAGGCGCAGCACGCCGTCGCCGGCGCGCGCCCACACCTCGATCGGCGCACTGGCCGGCGTGTAGTGCGCTGCATTCTCGAGCAGGTTGCGCAGCACCTGTTCGATCTGCGCGTAACTGATCTGCAACCACGGCAGGTCGGCGGGAACATCGATGACGAGCGGATGCGGGGTGAGCCGCGGGCGCATCGCCTCGGCGACCGCGACGATCAGTTCGTCGAGATCATACCAGCGACGCGCAGTCGAGATGGCGCCCGCTTCGATGCGCGACATCTCGAGCAGTTCGCCGACGATCCGGTCGAGCCGATCGGTCTCCTCGCGGACCGTCTGCAGCATCTCGCGTTGGACATCGGCCGGCCAGGCTGGTGCCGGATCGAGTAGGCTGGTGACGCTGCCCTTGATGACTGCCAGCGGCGTGCGCATGTCGTGCGACACCATCGAGAGCAATGTGGATTTCAGGCGATCCGATTCGGCCAGCGCACGGGCATGGCTCGAGAGGTCGCTCAGGCGAACGCGCTCGAGCACCAGCCCGACCTGGGTGGCGATCGTGGCGAGCAGTGGCGATGCCGCGACGTCGTGGCTGTGGCCGCTCGCCTGTGGTGTGACGTCCATCCAGCCCAGGCACCGGCCGCCGTCGCGCTGGAAGGTGAATCGCCGGGCCGCTGCGCCACCGGGCGTGCCGGCGCGGGCCCGCGCGAGCTCGGCGCCGGCAGCGTCGAGTGCGACGACGACGCAGCCGCTGCTGTGGCTGACGCGCAGTACGGTCGTGGCGACGA
>CAIQIY010000290.1 GCA_903871975.1 uncultured Chloroflexota bacterium
GCATGGTGGCGTCGGGGCAGCGCCGCTCCATCTCGCGGGCGATCTCGAGCAGCTTCGGAATGGTGCGCAGCCCACGGAAGATGCCGGATGGACCACGCGTATCGCCGATGTTGGTGTCGATGCCGTAGCGCCGCGGAACCTCGATGTCGTGGCGCCAGACATCCAGGCCGTGTGCCAGGATCGTGACGAGCACGATGTCGGCGCCGTCGAGCGCCGTGGCCAAGTCCAGCGTGGCTTCGACCCGTGCCGGGCACTGCGCCAGCGCGACGATCCGCTCGGCCGATGCCCGGGCGAATTCGAGCCGCTCGGCGTCGATGTCCATCATGACGAGGGTCGCGTCGTGGAGCCGGGGGAATGTCAGTATGTCGCGGACCAGCCCGCGGGTGAAGCCCAGGCTGCCGGCGCCGATGAAGGCGATGCGGGTCATGACACCTCCTCGTGGTGACTCGCGAGATGTGCGAACTATAGCACAACCGACGCTTGCAACCCGCAGCCGACATGCTGGTAGGCCACCCACGCGGGGCATGCGATTGCATCACGCGTTTCCTGCGGTGCGGCAGCGTGTGCCGCAACGGCGCATGGCGGCTGCTCCGCGGCGCGGGCGCGGGCTCGATTGCACGGGGTGCGGGTGCTGCGGCGGTCCAGCAGAGCGTCGCACGACGTTGGCATCAGCCCCGAGAAGGGCCTTGGTGCGCTTGACAGTGCATCCCTTCACTTCTATAATGCGGCGCGGTCACCCGGTCAACGCTGTAGGTCAATTGGCTGCAAGACCGCTCATCGACGGATCGACGGCTTCGCCATCGTTCGTGGCCGAGGCGGTCGTTCGGCCTGTCGGGCAGGCTGCGGATAGGCGCAGACTGATGGCTGCCACAGACTACTCGACTGTCACCGAGCTCGCTGGCGATGACAGCTCGCGCGAGCAAGTCGAGCAGATGTGTCATCGCTCCCGCTGGGTCGCGACATACTGCGATGGCAACGATGTGATCGAGGCAACGTGGCGTACCGGTGATATCACCGGAGCATTCCGACGACAGGTTGGCCATGACACCGAGCAGATGTTCACCCGTTGCTTGATGCTACCGATGAACGCCTCGCTCTCAGACGACGATCTGGCATATATGTGTGTGCCACTATTCGTGAATGCGATACATGAGGGCTGGTGTGACTGAACACGATGCATTGATGTTGCCGGACGAGCTCGATCAGCCGGGGGCTCATCGTGCGCCAATTGCCATCGATGGCGCCGATCTCGAAGTGCTGATCGAGCAATTGCGCGCCATGCTGGTGATCCGCAAAGCCGAGGAGAAGATCGGCGACATGGTCACTGCGGGCAAGATTCGCTGCCCTGCCCACCTCGGCATTGGTCAGGAGGCGATCGCCGTCGGTGTCTCGAGCCCATTGCGGCCGAGCGATCGGGTGTTCGGCGCACATCGCTCGCACAGCCACTTCCTGGCATTGGGTGGTTCGGTCGATGGCCTGTTCGCCGAGGTCCTGGGCCGAGCGACCGGATCGTCGAAGGGCATGGGCGGCTCAATGCACCTGTTCGACCAGGCAGTGGGCTTTCTTGGCTCGGTGCCGATCGTCGGTGCATCGGTGCCGGTCGCGACGGGTGCCGCGTTGGCCGCAAAGATGGACGGGCGTGGCGATGTCGCAGTGAGCTACTTCGGCGACGGCGCGATGGAGGAAGGTGCGTTGCACGAGTCGCTGAACCTGGCGATGGCGCTGCAACTCCCGGTGATCTTCGTCTGAGAGAACAACTTCTTCGCCAGCCACCTGCACATTTCGTTGCGACAGCCGGGCAACTCGCTGGCGCGCTTCGCGCGGGCGCACGGCATGCCGGCGTATGCCCTCGACGGGAACGACGTGCGTGCGGTCGCGCTGGTCGCCGAGGAAGCCGTCCAGCGTGCCCGCGGCGGCGGTGGGCCGTCGTTCATCGAGGCAGTGACGTACCGCTGGCGTGGGCATGTCGGCCCGCGCGAAGACATGGATGTTGGCGTGCGGCGGGGCGATGACCTCGTGATCTGGAAGCAGCGCGATCCTGTCGGCCGCCTGGTCGGGGCGCTCGCTGCCCGCGGCTGGTTCTCGGCCGATGCCGCCGCAGCGCTGGATCGCGAAGTCCAGAGTGAGATTGATGCGGCCTGGCAGCGAGCCGAGGTCGCGCCGTTCCCCGAGACGGCAGCGCTCCTCGATCTGGTGTATGCGATGCCTGGCGGAGGAACGCGATGACCACGATGACGTATGCTCAGGGGATCCTGGCGGCGTTCCGCTATACCATGCAGACTCGCCCGAATGTCTTTGTGTTTGGCCAGGGGCTGTGGAGCCCGTGGTATGTTGGCAGCTCGATGCAGGATCTGGACATCGAGTTCGGTCGCGACCGCGTGATCGATAGCCCGGTGTCCGAGGTAGCCGTGACGGGTGCGGCGATTGGTGCGTCGTTGTGCGGCTATCGGCCGATTGTCGTGCATCCGCGGATGGATTTCATGATCCTGGCGGTCGACCAGATTGTGTCGCAGGCGGCGAAATGGGCCCATATGTTCGGGGGGCAGGCGCGCCCGGCGGTGACGATCCGTGGCATCATCAATCGTGGTGGTGAACAGGGTGCGCAACACTCACAGGCGTTGCATGCGTGGTTTGCCCACATCCCTGGGCTGCGCGTGGTCATGCCGGCGACCGCCGCCGACGCCCGTGATCTGCTGATCGCGAGCGTGCTGTGTGATGATCCGGTGTTGTATATCGACGACCGCTGGCTCTACGAAGTCGAGCAGCCCGAGACGCCGATCGTCGAACTGGATCTGGCGGTACAGCGGCCGGCTGTGCTCCGTGCGGGCAGCGACTGTACGCTGGTGGGCGCTGGCTATTCGACACTCCTGTGCCAGCAGGCGGCTGCGCAACTCGCCGACGAGGGCATTGATTGCGAGGTCATCGACCTGCGCGTGATCAATCCGCTCGATGATGCCGTGATCGTCGCGTCAGTGCAGAAGACCGGTCGTCTGGTCGCCGTCGACGGCAGCTGGCGCCTGTGTGGCCTCGCAGGCGAGATCATCGCCGGCGTCGCCGAGCAACTCGACATCGGCGCGTGGCGCGCGCGTCCGCAGCGCGTGACGCTGCCCGACGCCCCGGCGCCGACGAGCCGTGCGCTCGAAGAGATTTACTACCC
>CAIQIY010000291.1 GCA_903871975.1 uncultured Chloroflexota bacterium
CCGGCGATGCGTACCGTCAGATTGATCGGCACGCGGGCACTGGTCGCCTGTAGCGCATAGACGTCATCGACCAGCAGTGTATGCTTGCTCGCGGTCGTCTCGCTGATCACGACGTCGAGCGGCCCCACACCAGCATACGGTTGCGCCGCCGTGCCCTGGGTGTAGCGGATCTGCGATTCGAAGCCGGACTGAAATCCCAGCCGGGCGAACAGGATCTCCTTGCCTTGCCCATCGGGAAATCGCACGCGCAACTTCTCGGTCGCAGCGTAGCGCACTGCCGGCGGCGATGGCAACCCGACCCCGGCACGCTGGATGTCGCCGGCCAGCTGATCGACGCGCTGGTATTGCTGCCACGTGATCGCTGGATCGCGCGCACCACCATACTTGTAGACCATCGCGAACGGCGGCAAGGTGTCGCCGGCGTTCTCCTGTGCCAGGGCGCCGAGCAGAATACGATATCCGGTCGTCTCGGCATAGATCGGGATGGCGACGACGATCCCGATGGTCAGCGTGACTCCCGCCCAGACCGCCATGAACAACCCCGATCGGCTGGCGATGCGCCGCAGGATCACCTGCAGCCATGCTGCCAGCCGTGCGACCGGCTGTGATGGCAACAACCGCGGGAGAACGATTCGTCGATGCGTGCGCACAGTGTCGCCTCACCTGGTGATCTGCGCTGCCGGCAGTGCCCGAATGTCGGCCTGCCAGCGACGGTAGTGTTCGTGGGCCGCTGCGAGGGTGACTGGCATCACGTCATGCGATGATGCCAGCTCCATCAGATAATCAAGCACCAGGTCGAGTTCGCGGGTGTGCCTGTCGTCGCGGGCACCAAACGGGACGTCGTTTGCCGTCGTGAGACACAGCACCGGAA
This sequence comes from uncultured Chloroflexota bacterium, assembly GCA_903871975.1. Taxonomy (GTDB): domain Bacteria; phylum Chloroflexota; class Chloroflexia; order Chloroflexales; family Roseiflexaceae; genus CAIQIY01. The sequence continues at coordinate 872 of CAIQIY010000291.1, forward strand.
ACTCGTTGGCGACCGTCATCGCCGTCAGGCGCCTGGCGATCACGGGTTGCAGCAGCGCAGCAAAGCTGCCGTTGTCGATCGTCAGATCGATTGGCCTGCGCTCGTCGGCCGAACGCTGCGGGTCACAACTGAGCGGAAGTTCGAAGAGCGGGTCGCTGCCGGCACGCCGCAGTACCGAGAAGTCGACGAGATGGGCACCGGCCGGGCCGCCGCGCCAGCGCGATTGGTGGAGCGGGATGTCGAACCCCGGTCGCGAGAGCGAGCTCTGGCGGTAGCCGAGCTCGTGCAGTACGCGGTAGGTGCCCTCGTTGGCTGAATAGAGCCCACTGCGAAACGAGCGCGGCCGCACGCCCAACGCGGCACCGATCCGCTCGGTGGCGTGCTCGATCAGGGCACGCTGGTCGTTTGCCGCATAGGCGCCCAGCGGCTGCGATCGACGCGCTGTCAGCAGATTGGGGGGATGTACCAGGCAGCCGTACTCGGCGCCCGCGCCACGCAGCTCCTCGAGGAGCGGGCCATGCTCCTCGGCGGTTGATGGGTCGAGGAACAACGTCGCGGGGAACCCGGCACCTCGTAGCTGCCGAACGTATTGCTCGATCGAGCGGCTGCTGAACTCCCAGGTGCGCGGCATGCCGACGGCGCCAGCCTTGCGTGGAATCGGGTGGCAGTCCATCGTGAAGACGACGTACAGCGGCGGACGACACTCCATGTGGGCCGCTCCTCGTTTGGTTGGTATGGCGCGGCTCGTTGCGTGAGCCACGTTGTGACGACGGCCCGGAGCGGGAAGTGAGTCCCATCCGGGCCGCCGCCGCCCGGCCACGGGTGTGGTGCCGGGCTGTCTGGTACCCCCAGCGGGATTCGAACCCGCGATCTCCACCTTGAAAGGGTGGCGTCCTAGGCCGCTAGACGATGAGGGCCAACCGCGCATAGTATACCAGAAGTGTCGCAGGATGGCAACCGGCATGTATGGCTCAGCGGGGCTGATGCAACGTCGTGGAGCGGAGCGGTACCAGCATGGTGTGTGGCCTCGCTGCGCGAGCAGGGGCAGCGAACCTGGCCACTCGCTTGCCGCTGCTGCATCAGCCCTGGGGGCGGGGCCACACAACGACGCGAAGGCGCGGCACCTGGTGCAACGACCGGGCCGGCCATCGGCGCTGCACCATACCCGCGTGGTAGGACGAACGGCGCACCGATCCATGGTTCGTGATCACGATGCGTGTGCTGAATCGTGCCGCCCGACCGGCGCACGATCGTGGGGGCGCAGCGCACCGCGACCACGCGCCATCCGGCTGTTCCGCGCCCGCAGGCCTTCTCGTATGCCAACACCGGCACCCTGCTCTCCACCCCCCGTTCGTGTCTGCGTGTGGCTCCACTCGCTGCGCTACAGAGGCAACAAACCTGGCAGCACTGCAACGCTCACGTGCCGCTGCTGTCGACCACTGGCGCTTCCGGCTTTGACGTTGCATCAGCCCCACCATTTGACGTTTTCCATGGTTCATGGTAGTATCTCGCTATCGCGGTGCCTGTAGCTCAATGGCAGAGCGCCTGACTGTGGCTCAGGAGGTTGTGGGTTCGAAACCCATCAGGCACCCCACTCATCCAACCGAATGCTCGCTACGATAGCTTCAACGCCCGCAGCCTCCGGAGGTGTCTTGGGGTGCGGGCGGTCTGCGCGGTTTATCGTCTGAGTTCATGTCTGGTGCACCCGTCGAAACGATACCAAGTACAGTTGGCGTACGATGCATTCGCAGGGTCCTGCAAGTTCGTGATCTTCCCGCAGATGCCAGCGCCGACGCTTCCCAGCTCATGTCTGGGCACACTACACCGAGATGGTTACCGAGAGGGGACCCACGCTCGCGATCGTTGCCGCGACCTCGTTGCTCGTCCGGGCGCGTGGAATTCAGCATTCAGAGCATGCTACCCGGACGGGAGTCACTCGCGGATGACCAGTCGTCCTGTGTGGGTTCAACCGATCCCACGAGAGCAGAAGTGAGGCATCGCAATGACATCGACTGAGCAGCTTCGGGAGCACCTCACCAACCGGCAGGCGTTTTGGTCAGCCGAGCGTGTGGCCGCGCTGGAAGTTCGCAAACTCGAAGAGGTTGAGTTCCACAACGTAGACGGCTCGGCCCACGATAATCGCAAGTGGTACACAGTCACACAACCCAGTCGACGTTGGGTGTCTGACTGGTTGAGTCGTGAATGTGCTGGCAAAACAGCTCTTGATTACGCATGCGGCCTTGGCGGCATGACGCATCACATAGCCCGGTCGGGAGCCGAGCTAACAGTAGGGCTTGACATTTCTGATGGCAGGCTCCAGATTGCACGCGAGCAATCGATTCGCGAGAAACTGAATGATCGGTTGGTGTTTGTACAGGGCGACTGCGAGGCGACCGAATTTCCCGATGCGAGCTTCGACAGAATCCTCTGCTCAGGCATGCTGCACCATCTTGAGCTCGATCGTGCATACACAGAGTTGCGGCGCATTCTACGACCAGGTGGAAAGATTCTATGTGTCGAGGCGTTGGCGCATAATCCATTGATCCAAGCATACCGTAACCGGACGCCCGAGATGCGCACTGAGTGGGAAACGCAGCACATTCTGCGCGTTGAAGACGCGTTGCGGGCTACTAAGTGGTTTCGTTTAGGCGAGATGAAATTCTGGCATCTCTGTGATCTAGCGTCCGTACCTGTGCGCAAGACACCCATCGGACCGCTCGTACGTCGTGCAGGCCGGCTAGTGGATCAAGTGCTGCTGCGTATTCCTGGCATTCGTCGCATGGCGTGGCAGTTTACGTTCGTCCTTGAGCACCCAGAGGCACGCTGACACGCCGAATGTGGCATACAGTTGAATGCTCCAGCGGCGTTCGCGTGCTTCCGAGCATCTGGAGCCCGTTGGCGCGATACATGACGCACCTCGTGATCGCATGTCTCACGGCCGCAGCCTACACACAGTGCGCGGCTGCCGAGCGCCGGGTCCGACGGCATGGATAACTACGGCGGCCGCCGACGGCCCTGCGGGAACCGCACCAGCGTGCGGCAGCCGTGGCCGCTGTGATCGCGATCGCGGCTGTGTCCAAAGAATGCACCGACTGCATAGCCGACGGCCGCAAGTGACCGTGGTCGCAGGGCGTGCGTCGGCCGAGGCTCGTGCATCGCATGGCCTGTGGCGAGCGACGCGCGTTCACTCCCTCGTCGGAGGTTGGCAGCATCGGAGGGCTCACGGCGATGTCCAGCACACCCCACACCAGTCGCATCGATATCGATCCCGCCCGTCGGATCGGCACCATCTCGCCGCTGTTGTTCGGTGGCTTCGCCGAACACATGGGGCGCTGCATCTACGAGGGCATCTACGATCCCAACTCACCGCTGGCCGACGCCGACGGTCTGCGGCGCGACGTGCTCGATGCGTTACGCGAGATCAACTACCGCGTGATGCGCTACCCCGGCGGGAACTTCCTGAGCGGCTATGACTGGCGTGATGGCGTCGGACCCCGTGAGCAACGGCCACGCCGCCGCGAACTGGCGTGGCGTTCGATCGAGACCAATCAGTTCGGTACCGATGAGTTCCTCGCGTTCTGCCGGGCGATCAGCACCGAGCCGATGCTGGGCGTGAATCTGGGCACCGGGACGATCCAGCAGGCAGCCGACCTGGTGGAATATTGCAACGCCGCACCAGGCACGTACTGGTCGGATCTGCGGGCACGGCACGGCCATGCTGCACCGTACGGCGTGACCTACTGGTGCCTCGGCAACGAGATGGATGGCCCGTGGCAGATCGGGCATCTCGACGCATCGGCCTACGCGACGAAAGCGCTCGAAGCGGCCAAGATGATGAAATGGGTCGACCCGTCGATCAAACTCATCCTGTGCGGCTCGTCGTCGACGACGATGCCGACATACCCGATGTGGGATCGCGTTGCGCTCGAGCATTGCTGGGAGCACGTCGACTACCTGTCGTTGCATTACTACGCCAACAACGATGCCGGTGACACACCATCCTACCTGGCGCTGGCGCGCCAGTTTGAGTCGCACATCGACACCCTGGCGGCGACATTGCGCTATGTCCAGGCGCAGCGCCGCTCGCAGCACCGGGTGTTCCTGTCGTGGGACGAGTGGAACGTGTGGTACAAGGATCGGCAGATGGATGGTGGTTGGCAGGAAGCCCCCCATCTGATCGAAGAGGTATACAACCTGGAGGATGCGCTGGTTGTGGCGCAATGGCTCAATGTGTTTCTGCGGCGCTGCGACGTGCTGAAGATTGCGTGCATCGCACAGATCGTCAACATCATCGCGCCACTGCTCACGCGCCGCGACGGTCTGTTGAAGCAGTCGACGTTCTATCCGCTGATGCTGTTCAGCCGCTTCGCCGCCGGTGCAGCCCTCGACGCCCATATCACCGCGCCGGCGATCGACACGCGGCAATTCGGTGCAGTTCCGGCGCTCGATGTGTCGGTGAGCCACGACGACAGCAACGGGCGTGGGGCGATCTTCATCGTCAACCGCAGCCTCGAGGCAGCGTTGCCGACGACGATCAGCTGGCAGCGCGAGGCGCCGCTGCGCTGCACGGGTGCCTGGCAGCTCGCCGGCACCGATCCGAAGCTGGCAAACAGCTTCGAGCGGCCAGACGCCCTGACGGCGCATGCCATCACGCCGCCGGCGTTCCATGACGGCTGCATCGATCTGACGCTGCCGCCGCTCTCGTTCACCGTGCTGCTGACCGAGGCGCGGTGAGCGTCGCGCCAGTGAGCGCCGACGAGATCGCTGCTGGTCTGCGGGCGCTGGGGTGCCACGACGGGCTCGCGGTGGTGGTACACAGTTCGCTGCGCTCGTTTGGTACGGTCATCGGTGGTGCCGCCGCAGTGTGCGATGCGCTCGTGCGTACCTGTGGCACGATCCTGATGCCGGCGAGCAGCGGCGACCGGTGTGGAATTCCGGCACCACCCGGCTTGGTACGGCCCGACAATGCCGCCATCATCGCCGAGTCGTGGGAGTCCTTCACTGCCGCGCTGGAACGGGCGCAACCGTTTGACTGTGGGCTGCCGATCGATCGCGAACTCGGCGTGATCCCCGAGACACTGCGGCAGCGCTGCGCGCCACAGCGTAGCGTGCACCCACTGTTCTCGATGATCGC
>CAIQIY010000292.1 GCA_903871975.1 uncultured Chloroflexota bacterium
GCGCTGGGCACTCGCCGAGATCACGCCGCCCACCAGCGCCGGGACGATCAGCGTCTCGGGGGCCAGGCGGGCAAACCGCGCGGTGCTGGGCGTCCAGCGTTCCAGTGCGGCATGTGCACCGGGGCGTACCGTGGGATCGGGCTCGATGACGCCGGCGGGGTAGGTGAGCAATGCGCCGCCGGCGCGCAGCTGGCGGGCGGCGGTGCGCGCCGCGCCAAACCAGGCCGAATCGCCCTCGGCGATGAAGATCAGCTGGCGGCTGGTGTGCGGCAGGTGGCCGAGCAGTTCGCGCTGCGCCGCCAGGATCCGCAGGTCGCGGCGGTTGATGCCGACCCACAACGCCATCGCGTCGACCATGCCGGGGTGATTGGCGACGACCAGCAGCGGGCCGGTGGCAGGAAGGTGGTGCTGGCCGGTGATGGTCAGGCTGCGCGTGAAGCGCTCGATGAGCCACGCGCCCGCCCCCGGCAGGCCGTCGCTGCCGACCAGCGCGTCGAACTGCAGGATCTGGCGTGCCAGGCGCCGCGACGGCCACAGCGCCAGCGCATCGAGGATGGGCTGCAGCCGCCCGCCACGGTCCAGCCGGAAGGCACGCAGCAGGTCGAGCGCATGCAGGCGCGCGAGTGCATCGATCGGGGCCTGCCCGGCGGTGATCGTCGTCGTCACGGGATGCATGGCGCCTCCTCAATCGTACAGCCTGCGTCTCATTATAATCGGTGTGACGATGTGCGGGCCCGGAGTTCAGGAGGACATGATCATGACGACCAGCTGGGTCAGGCCGCTCGAACGCGTGGTGCGCTGGTGTCTGCGCCACTGGTTGCTGCTGCTCAACCTGTTCTTCGTCGGCTACGCCGCCCTGCCGTGGCTCGCGCCGCTGGCGCATGCCGCGGGCCTGCCGCTGCTCGGTCGGCTGATCTTCGCCGTGTACGGCGCATTGTGCCACCAGGACGCGGCGCGGTCGTTCTTCTGGCTGGGGCATCAGGTGGCCTATTGTCATCGCGACGTCGCGCTGTATACGACGATCGCGCTCGGCGGGCTGTGCTTCGGCCTGGTGCGCCGCCACGCCACACCGCTGTCGCTGCGCGCGGCGGTCGTGCTCTCGCTGCCCATCGTGCTCGATGGTGGCAGCCACCTGCTCGATGACCTCGTCGGCGGAATGCTGCGCGGCGGCGCCGACGACATCGGTTCGCTGAACTTCTGGTTGCGCATGGTCACCGGTGTGCTGGCTGGACTGGTGGTGGTGGCGACGCTGTATCCGCGCGTCGAGCGCGATCTGGCGCCGCTGCGGCGCTGAGGCGTCGGCCCCGGGCGGCCGGCAACCCCGCAACCGCCCGGCGACTGCGGGGGCACGCATGCCTGTGGTGCTGTGGAGCGTGAACGTGTGATGGATGCGATGCAGCGAATCCTGGCGACCGCAATGCAGGTTCTGTACAGCCGCGGCAGCATCGCCGCGCAGGCTGGTGTACGGGCACGCGGCGGCGCGATCCGCTTCGGCGTGCGGGCTCGACGATTCGGTAGTACCCACCTCTTGATAGGCAGTTGGAAACGTGCTACGTTGTCACCAGATGACGCACTTGCACTCAACTGGACAGTTTTGCGAAAACGCGCAC
>CAIQIY010000293.1 GCA_903871975.1 uncultured Chloroflexota bacterium
AACACGACACGAATACCTCGCTGCCATGTGGGACCGCCAGATGGCCGCGTGTGTCGTGGTGTGTTCGCTGGCCCGACGCATCTTGAGCGGCCGCGCCAGCGTACTCAGCGCGATCCCGATCGGCTGATCGGCTCCACGGGGTGCGACAGTGCACGCGATCGTATCCATCCTGAGCATGTCGCTGTGCTGATTGCCTGGCTGGCGCTTCAATCATCACGGCGTCGTGCGCTCCTGGTTGCCTCCTCGACTGACGTTGCGTGAGCTCTGGTGGCCGCGACCTATGAAGGCTGCAGGATCACCAGGGTTGCCGGATCGGTATACGATGCGCGGTTGCACGATGCCCTGCCTGCCCCATGCGTGTCGATGAAGCCTACGGCACGATGCGGCGATCGTGTCTGTCGTTCTCGCGTCGCCCATGCCTGCGAGCTGCGCTGGATAGTCAGATCCAGGGGAGCTGCGATCTGGCTTCTTCCAACGGCATGGTACGAGCCCTGCGCGCCCGCGGAGTGATGGTTGCATCACACCTTGACGCGCTTGAGTCCCTCGACGAGCCCGGCGCGCCCGCGGAGTGGTGCGCTTGAGGCGATCGGTCGTCAGTGCACACAAGGCGCATCGCGTGCCGACGGCAGATCGGCGACACCGCAATACACAGGGGAGTATGCGTGGGCGGCCGCGCCCTGATCATCGGGATGGCGCTGCTCCATGGCGGCACGCATGGCATACGGGGGATGCGCGATGCTGTGCCGTGCGTACGTGCTGATGCCCTCGACCGCATGGACGACGCTGCGTTCGGCATCGCAGCCGGGCGGAACCATGGCCATGTCGATGGGCGCGCTGGATCGTGCGTCGTGCATATGCCGTACGGCATGCACGGACCGCCGGTCGCGATGTTCATGCAGGATCGAGCACGCGACCAACCACAAACTTGAGATAGCGACCCTCGGGGAAGTGTGCCGGCACGGGGTGATCGAGCGGTTGACCGGCTTCGTGGATCACCTGGACGCGTCGCTCGGCCTGGACCCCGGCAGCGGCGATGAGTTCACGAAAGGTGTCGGGGCCGATCTGGCTGGTACAGCTGGCGCTGGCGAGCAGGCCGCCGGGTGCGACGCACCGCAATGCCAGTGCATTGAGCCGGATATACGCTCGTTGTGCCGCGTAGCGATTCTGGCGAGCGCGGGCGAAGCTTGGCGGATCGAGAATCACCAGATCGAAGCGCCGTCGCTCGGTCAGGTAGTGTTCGAGCATCGCGAAACAGTCGGCCGTGACAAACGCATGCCGCCGCTGATCGAGCCGATTGCGTGCGAGGTTTGCTGCGGTGGCATCGGCGAGGCCATGTCCGCTGTCGATGCTGATGACCGACTGGGCGCCGCCCCGCAGCGCATACAACGAGAAGGCACCAGTATAGGCGAAGCAGTTCAGGACCGTCTGGCCCGCAGCGAGCTGCTCGATGGTGCGACGGTTTTCTCGGTGGTCGAGGAACAGGCCGGTCTTCTGGCCGACGACGAGATCGACGACGAACTGTACACCATGCTCGCTGACGACGAGCGGGCGGGGCGGGTGCTCGCCCCGCACCAGTGTGAGCCGTGGCGCA